>CANKNK010000165.1 GCA_947483455.1 Comamonadaceae bacterium
GGCCTGCGGGCTTGCCAGCCCCCCCTGCCACCAGCGTCGCGCCTTCGGCGATGCCAATCTCGATCAGGCGCTGCACTTTGGTGTATTGCATTTCGCTCACCAAGGGGCCCATGGTTGTGCCTTCGGCGCGCGGGTCGCCCACCACTTGTTCGGCGGCGACGGCAGCCGCAATCTCCAGCGCCTTGGCGTGCAATGCGCGTGGTACCAACATGCGCGTGGGCGCATCGCAGGACTGGCCGGTATTGCTCATACAGCTTTCGACACCCTTGCGCACGGCTGTTTCCAGATTGGCGTCTTCCAAAACAATATTGGGCGATTTGCCACCCAACTCTTGGGCCACGCGCTTGACGGTATCGGCTGCGGTTTTGGCCACCATCACGCCGGCACGGGTGGAGCCGGTAAAGGAGACCATGTCCACGTCTTTATGCGCCGCCATGACCTGCCCGACCGAGGGGCCGTCGCCATTGACCATGTTGTACACACCAGCGGGCACACCAGCATCGTGCATGATTTCAGAAAACACAATGCCGCTGATGGGCGCGATTTCGCTGGGCTTGAGCACCATGGTGCAACCTGCTGCCAAGGCTGGCGCTACTTTGCAAACTATTTGATTCAGCGGCCAGTTCCAAGGCGTGATCAGCGCGACCACGCCAATGCCCTCTTTCATGATGCGGGTGGCGCCACGCTGGTGTTCAAAATCATAGCTTTCCAAAGAGGCTATGGTCGCCTCCAAATGCACGCGTCCGGCCCAGGTCTGCGCGTCACGCGCCCAGGCCAGCGGCGCGCCCATTTCGTCGGACACGGCCTGGGCAATTTCCTCGGCGCGTTCGTTGTACAAGGCCAATATGCGGCGCAGCAGCGCTACGCGTGTGGCCTTGTCGGTCTGCGTGAAGGCGGGGAAGGCGGCACGGGCGGCGGCGACCGCTTTGTCTACATCGGCCGCACTGCCCATGGAGATGCGGGTATAGGCCTGCTCGGTAGCAGGGTTGATAACGTCCAGGCTGCGGGCGATGGTCGGGTTGACCCAGGCGCCGTTGATATAAAACTGTTGGTGGTGAGACATGGTGTGCTGGCGCGCAATACGCGCTATCGGGTGAGGGGGTTGGACGAGAAGAGAAGGTTAGCAGAGATTGGCAAGCGCAGGCGCTAGGATGCAGACTCTAACCCGATAGGAGAGACGCCGCATGCATGCCCAGGACTTTGCTTCACCGGCCGTGGCCACCCTGCGCGCCGACCTGGCGCTGGCACTGCGGGCCGCTGCCCACCACGGCCTGGCCGAGGGTGTGTGCAACCATTTCAGCATCGAGCTGCCCGATGGCAGTGGCCGCTTTTTGCTCAATCCGCGCGGCCTGATGTGGAGCGAGGTGCAGGCCGAGGACATTGTGATGATTGATGTCCACGGCCAGGTGCTAGCCGGGCGGCATGGCGTGGAGCCGACGGCGATGTTTATTCATGCGGCGATTCACCGTATCGCCGGTAAAGCCTGCGTGCTGCACACCCATATGCCCTATGCCACCGCGCTTACCCTGACCAACGCCAGGGCGCTGGACACGCGCCTGTCGCAAAACGCCATGCGCTTTCATGGCCGCGTGGCCGTCGACGCCCATTACAACGGTTTAGCGTTGGACATAGGCGAAGGCGAGCGTATTGCCCAGGCCATGCAGGGCGCGGACATTGTGTTCTTAGGTAACCACGGGGTGGTGGTCTGCGCCGAACGTATGGACTACGCCTACGACGATCTGTACTACCTGGAACGCGCCTGCATGGTCGAGGTGCTGGCGCGGCAAAGCGGTCTGCCCGTCATGCCGGTGGACGAAGCCCTGGCCGCCAACGTGGCCGCACAAACCCGGGGCGAGCAATTGCAGGCGGAGCTGTTTTTTAAGGCCTTGGCGCGCAAACTCTAAGTGATTCAATGGCCCATCAGTGATGGCTGTCCAATCCATGACGCAAGCGCCAGCACCCTGCCATTGACTTATAAAAAACGATCCAATATGCGCTTGCTATGTGCATCGAGCGCCTTGTGGTCGGGCACCAGGTAATGGATGCCGTGTGCGTCGGCTACCAAAAGGCTGCGGCCCGTGCCGATACGGCGTATATCCTCGTCGCCGCGCAGCACAAACTCGGTAGGGCCGCGATCGGTTTGCACTGTCCAGGTGCAGGGCGTGGAAAAACTGCTGACCTCCACAATGCGAACCAGCACTGGCATGAATTCGCGGTGCGCCAACTCTTCTTCTATCAGCACTTGGTAGGCGGCGGGCAAATCGCTGAGGCGGTCCACCCAGGCCACTTCGTGGCCCTCGGTACTAAGCAAAGAAATGCCCTCGTCCGGCGCCCGTATGGGAAAAGCGCGCACCGGCAATACGCCGGCAAATCGCTCACCCTGCGCGTTGGTCAGAATCAATTTGCCAAAGCGAGTGCGCTCCAGCACAAATGCAGATTTTGGTGGTGCTTGGCTCATACAGCAGCCCCGCTTAGGACCAATTGCGCATCGGCGTTGCGGGCCTGGGCCTGGTATAAATTGAAATACGCGCCCTCTTGCTGCATCAGCGCATCATGCGTGCCCTCTTCCACCACCTGACCCCGATCCAAGACCACCAGGCGGTCGGCCCGGTGCAGCGTGGACAGGCGATGCGCAATAGCAATCGTGGTGCGGCCTTGCACTAAATTTTCGAGTGCTTTTTGAATTTCTTTTTCAGTTTCTGAATCGACCGAGGACGTGGCCTCATCGAGTATCAAAATGCGCGGGTCTATGAGCAGGGCGCGCGCGATAGAAATACGCTGGCGCTCACCGCCAGAGAGGCCTTGGCCGCGCTCGCCGACCATGGAGTCGTAGCCATGGGGCAGACGCAAAATAAATTCATGCGCATGCGCAGCGCGCGCCGCGGCCATGATGTCGGCGCGGCTGGCTTCGGGTTTGCCATAGGCAATGTTGTCGGCAATCGTGCCAAAGAACAAAAATGGCTCTTGCAATACCAGACCGATATTGCGGCGGAAATCGCTGATGGCATAAGAGCGTATGTCCACGCCATCGACCAAAATCGCGCCTTCGGACACATCGTAAAAACGGCAAATCAAATTCACCAAAGTACTTTTTCCCGAACCGCTGTGCCCCACCAGGCCAATCATCTCGCCCGGCGCAATGGACAGGTTGATACCACGGTTCACTGCGCGGTTGCCGTAGCGAAACCCCACTTCGCGCAGCTCGATGCGCCCCTGCACCCGGCCCACCCGCACCGGATTTTGCGGCTCGGGCACGCTAGAGACATGGTCCAAAATATCGAAAATACGCTTGGCCGCCGAGGCCGATTTTTGGGTCACTGACACAATGCGGCTCATCGAGTCCAGACGCCCGTAAAAACGCCCGATGTAGGCAATGGCGGCCAGCAACATTCCCACGGTAATTTGCCCGTGCGCCACCTGGTAAATGCCAAAACCCCAAACCACTAGCAAGCCCAGCTCGGTCAGCAAAGACACCGAGGGCGAAAACAAGGACCAGATTTTGTTGATGCGGTCATTGACCACCAGGTTGTAGCGGTTGGCATCCCGAAAACGGGCCGCCTCGCGCTGTTCTTGCGCAAAGGCCTTGACCACGCGGATGCCTGGAATGGTGTCGGCCAAAATATTGGTGACCTCGCCCCAGACGCGGTCAATTTTTTCAAAGCCAGTGCGCAGCCGGTAGCGCACATAGTGAATCATCCAGCCAATAAAAGGCAGCGGCACCAAGGTAATGAGGGCCAGCCAAGGGTTCATAGAAAAAAGGATCACCGCCGTCATTGTGATCATTACCACGTCGCTGGCAAAGTCGGTGAGGTGCAGCGATAAATACACCGCAATCCGGTCACTCTCGGTGCCCACGCGCGAGAGCAAATCGCCGGTGCGCTTGCCGCCGAAATACTCCAGCGATAGTTGCAGCAAGTGGTCGTAAGTCGTGGTGCGCAAGTCCGCTGCGATACGTTCGGAGGCCAGCGCCAGGATATAGGTTTTAGCCCAACTCAGTACCCAGGCCAGCAGGCCAGATGCCAACAGGCCGCCCAAATACCAGGCAATTTGGGAGCGCTCGATGTGCTGCCCGTTTTGCAGCGGAATGAGGACCTCGTCGACCAGCGGAATGGTCAAATAAGGCGGCACCTGGCTGGCGGCGGTGCCCAGCAGCATCAGGACAAAGCCCCATAGCAATTGACCACGGTAGGGCCGGGCAAAACGCCATAGGCGCAGCAGCGTCCAGGTGGAAGGCGGGGTATGCACCACCTTGGTACACACCGGGCATTCCTCGGCTTCGGGGTCTAGCGGCGCTTTGCAGCTAGGGCACAGGGCGAGTGCCGGCACCGGCACGGGCACGCCACTCAAGGCGCTGTTATGGTGGGCGTTGAACTGATCGACCAGGCGCAAAGCGTTCAGGTTGTGGCCCAAAGTGAAGCGCCAATGCGCCAATTGTCCTTGTGGGTCTTGCAATTGCAAATGGCCCACACCGGCATGGTCGTGATGCTCCAGACGCAGGCCGGCCTGGTAATCCCAGCTTTGCGCACCCGCGCTCGCTAGACTTATCAAGCGCTTTTCCGTGGCCACCAGCACACTGGGCACAAAGCGCATGTGGGCGTCCAAGTCAACCTCCAGCAACGCACAAACGTTTTCAGAGTTAGTGAGTTGCGCCGCGAGCGCATCGCGCCAGATGGGGGGAATATCCGCTGCGCCCAAGGGGCCGGGCGCTTGCTTGTGATTCATGGAAATGCCAAATTGAAAAGTAAAAAACTGCCGTTTGCACGGTCCCAAGCGGGGGCGCGCAGCGCGTCCAAACCCCCTACTATGCCTGAGCCGGGGCCAGCCTCCCAAGGGAGCGCAGCGCTTTCGGCGAGAATACAC
>CANKNK010000166.1 GCA_947483455.1 Comamonadaceae bacterium
CAGCCGCATAGTCAAACAACACTTCCTGCGCTTCATACGCTGCGGCTAAGACCAGCGGCTTTTCATACACCGGCGCGCCTTGCAAGAGCGCGGGCGCACGGTGCAGCGCAGACGCGTCCCATACCTGTTGGCGGCGGTGGCCGCTGAGCGACAACAAAGCATCTGCGCTGGCCAAGGCTTTGAGGTCGCCCGCGTCCAGCCCACAGCGCAAAGCCAAGTCTTCGGTATTGGCAAAAGCCCCCTGCCTGCGCGCCGCACTGATACGTAAAGCTACGCGTGCATGCAAGCCCGCCACCATGCGCAATCCCAGTCGGACGGCCGGCTGCAAATGGGGGTCAGAACCTAATTTTTCATTTCCTTTCAGCGACCAAGCAAGCGGGCGCGGCTCCACTCCATGAGGCGCAGTGAAATTGGGTTCTGACCCCGATTTTTCGAGCGAGCAATCCCAGTCGCTGTAGCTCACGTCTACGGGCAGCACTTCGAGGCCATGGCGGCGGGCGTCTTGTACCAATTGGCTGGGGCTGTAAAAGCCCAGCGGCTGGCTGTTGAGCATGGCGGCCAGAAAGCAGGCGGGTTCGTGGCATTTGAGCCAGCAGCTCACATAGACCAGCAATGCAAAACTGGCGGCATGGCTTTCGGGAAAGCCATATTCGCCAAAGCCTTCGATTTGTTTGAACAAGGCATCGGCGTAGTCTTGGGTGTAACCGTTGGCGACCATGGCGCCGACCAGGCGCTCGTAAAAATGCTGTACCCCGCCCTGGCGTTTCCAGGCGGCCATGGAGCGGCGCAGGCTGTCGGCTTCGCCGCCACTGAAGTTGGCCGCTGCCATGGCGATTTGCATCACCTGCTCCTGAAAAATCGGCACACCCAACGTGCGTTTGAGCACTTCTTGCAAAGCCGCGCTGGCGTATTGCACGGCGTGCGGGTTGGCGCGTGCTTTGAGATAGGGATGCACCATGCCGCCTTGGATGGGGCCGGGCCGCACGATGGCCACTTGCACCACCAGGTCGTAAAAACAGCGGGGCCTGAGACGCGGCAGCATGCTCATTTGTGCGCGGCTCTCGATTTGGAACACGCCCACGGTATCGGCCTGGCAAATCATGTCGTAGGTGGCCGGGTCTTCGGCGGGGATGTCTTGCAGGCGCAGGGGCTTGCCGCGCCACTGACCGATCAAGTCCAGGCAGCGGTGGATAGCACTGAGCATGCCCAAGGCCAACACATCCACCTTGAGCAAGCCCACGGTGTCTAGGTCGTCTTTGTCCCACTGGATGATGCTGCGCTCGGGCATGGCGGCGTTTTCTACCGGCACGATGCGCGTAAGCGGGCCTTGCGTCAGCACAAAGCCGCCCACATGCTGGCTCAGGTGGCGCGGGAAGCCTTGCAACTGAGTCGCCAAATCAAGCCAGAGTTGCAGGCGGCGGGGTGGTGGAATGGCGAGCTCAGTTTCTTCGCCAGACGTCGGCGCAGCAGCGCGCTCAATCGCACTTTGCAAGCGCTCGGCCAGTACGGTGCGTCCATACATCCCAGGATGCTCTTTGGCCAGCGCGTTGATCAGGGCTTCAGGAATTTGCAACGCGCGCCCTACATCGCGCAGGGCGCTGCGCGGACGGTAGCGGGTGACCACGGCGGTAATCGCGGCGCGCTCGCGACCGTATTTGGCGTAGATGTATTGGATGACTTCTTCGCGCCGCTGGTGCTCAAAGTCCACATCAATATCGGGCGGCTCGTCGCGCTCGCGCGAGATAAAGCGCTCAAACAGCACGCTCATGCGCGAAGGGTCCACCTCGGTCACGCCCAGGCAGTAGCACACCGCCGAATTCGCTGCCGAACCGCGCCCCTGACACAAAATGCCCCGGCTGCGCGCAAAGCGCACGATGTCGTGCACCGTGAGGAAATACATCTCGTATTTCAGCTCGGCGATCAGCGCCAGTTCATGCGCCACCTGCGCGCGCACGCTATCGGGCATGCCTTCGGGGTAGCGAACCAGGGCGCCTTCTTCGGTGTAATGGCGCAGCGTTTGCGCCGGGGTCTGCCCTGGTAACACCGCCTCCAACGGATAGTGATAACGCAAGCTGTCCAAGGAAAAATGACAGCGGCTGGCAATCTCCAGCGTGTTCGCTAAGTGCTGGGCATCAAACAGACTTGCCACGCGCGCACGGCTGCGCAAATGCCGCTCCGCGTTGGCCTGCAAACCGCGCCCGCACTGCGCTACCGGCAGGCGCATACGCACAGCGGTGATCACATCATGCAAAGGTTTTCGCGAGCGCACATGCATTTGCACCGCGCCCACGGCCACCAGCGGCAGGCCGCTCAGGTGTGCAATCTGGCGCAAGCGCAAAGTGTGCAGCGCGTCCTGCGCGCCCAAGCTGCGCGTCGCGCCTAACCACACGTGCGCGCCATAGTACGCACGCGCAGCCGATGCAATCGCACAGGCTTTTTCCATAGGCAAAGCAGGCGGTAAAAGCAAAATAATCTCATTGCCCGCCAAGCTCGGCCAGGCCGCCCAGCCGCCTTGCGCTGGCTGCCAATGCAGCGCGTACTGCCCCTTAGGCGCGGCGCGGCGCGCGCTGCTGATGAATTCGCACAGATTGCCCCAGCCCTGCAAATCATGCGGCAAAGCGACGAAGCGAAAACACGCTTCGTCGGCTGAGGCTGGCGCAGACATCGCGTCCGGTGCCGCAGGAACAGTAGCTTGCGTGGCCGACTTTGTCAGACCTTGGCCACGGCGCGGCTTTGCGTCTGGCACAGACCAGGATGCGCGCACCCCAAACTCAGCGCCCGGCAAGAATTGCAAGTCCGCCTTACGCGCCGCCTCGTGCGCCCGCACGACCCCGGCCACTGAGCACTCGTCCGTCAAGGCCAGCGCCGCATAGCCCAAAGCCTTGGCCCGCGCCACCAACTCCTGTGGCAAGGACGCGCCATGCTGAAAGCTAAACGCGCTCATGGCATAAAGCTCGGCATAGGCGGAGGAAGGGGTGGCGGTAGGCACGGGGGACTCTTGGAAATACTGTATAAAAATACAGTATAAACAGACGACTAAAAGCTGACGGCACCCTTAGGATGGACCGCTGCAAACCAGAAAACGCCATGAACCTACCAAAGGCTCCAGCCGCATTCACCACCGCCCCAGCCCCCATCAGCCTGCGCCAGGCCTGGCCGTTTTGGCTGAAGATGGGCTTTATCAGCTTTGGCGGGCCGGCCGGGCAGATTGCGCTGTTGCACGAGGAGTTGGTGGAACGGCGGCGTTGGATTTCGGATGCGCGGTTTTTGCATGCGCTCAATTACTGCATGGTGCTACCCGGCCCGGAAGCGCAGCAGTTGGCCACCTACCTGGGCTGGCTCATGCACCGCAGCTGGGGCAGCATCGTGGCGGGGGTGTTGTTTGTGCTGCCCTCGCTGTTTTTTCTGATCGGTCTGTCTTGGGTCTATTTGACTTTTGGCAGCACGGCGCTGGTGGCGGGGCTGTTTGCCGGCATCAAACCTGCTGTCACAGCCATCGTGCTGCAAGCGGCCTGGCGCATAGGCACGCGCACGCTGCGCCACCGATTGTTGTGGGTGTTGGCTGCCCTGTCCTGGTTTGCGCTGTATGTGTTGCAAGCACCCTTCCCAGCCATCGTGCTGGGCGCGGCGCTCATAGGCGCCATCGGCGGGCGCTTGGCGCCGCAGGTGTTTCAGGCGGGCGCCAGCCATGCGGCCAAGGCTGGGCCGCACGCGCCTGCTTTGATTGATGACGTCACCCCCACGCCCGCACATGCCCGCTTTACGCTGGCCGGTCTGGTGAAAGTGCTGGCCTTGGGGCTCATGCTATGGCTGCTGCCCATGGCGCTGCTGGCGCTGACGCAAGGCTGGGAACATATGCTGACGCAATTGGCCTGGTTTTTCACCAAAGCGGCGCTGCTGACTTTTGGCGGCGCCTATGCGGTGCTGCCCTATGTGTACCAAGGCGGTGTAGAGCAGTTCGGCTGGGTGACAGCGGCGCAGATGATCGATGGCCTGGCGCTGGGCGAGACCACGCCGGGCCCGCTGATCATGGTGGTGGCTTTTGTAGGCTATGTGGGTGGACACACCCAAGCACTGTTAGGCCCGGATCATCTGTTTTTAGCCGGTGCGCTGGCCGCGACGGTGGTGACCTGGTTTACCTTTTTGCCCTCGTTTGTGTTCATCCTGGCCGGCGGGCCTTTCATCGAATCGACACACCAAAATGTGCGCTTCAGCGCACCACTCACTGCCATTACCGCCGCCGTGGTGGGCGTCATCGTCAGCCTGGCGCTGTTCTTCGGTCAGCATGTGTTCTGGCCGCAAGGCATGGACGGGCGATTTGATGTGGCCTCTGCTGTCATAGCCGCAGCCGCCGCGCTGGCGTTGATCCGCTTGAAGCGGCCCGTGGTGCAGGTGATTGCTGCCTGTGCGCTTGCGGGGTGGGCTTTGTCTGTGCTGGCTTAGGAAAGAAAGGGTCAACCCGCTGACACTGAAATTTTCAGTCCCGTGGCTTTGAGTACCGCATGGAGTGTTTTGATCGTCGGGTTCCCCCGGCTTGACAACGTGCGGTACAGCGTTTCGCGGGAAAGCTGAGTTTTTTCAGCAATAAATGCCATGCCTCCGCGCGCTTCGACCACCTTACGCAAAGCGGTGAGATAGGTCGCCGGGTCTTCGTCTTCGCCAGCGGCATTCAGGTACTCGGCTGCAAACACAGCGTCTTGTAGCTGTGCAAAGAGCCAGTCGTCATGGTTGATGCTTGCATTCATGTTTTTTTCCTTTGCTGCCACTCATTCCAACGCTGCATGGCACGAGCAATGTCCTCATGCTGGCTGCGCTTGTCACCACCAGCGCACAAGAGAATAAGTCG
>CANKNK010000167.1 GCA_947483455.1 Comamonadaceae bacterium
AGTGATTTGGCGGTGCTCAAAATCGAATTGGACAAGCTGCCGGTCATGGTCTTGGGCGACTCGGAAAACGCGCAAGTAGGCGACTTGGTGCTGGCTATTGGCAACCCCTTTGGCGTCGGCCAAACGGTGACCAGCGGCATCATCAGCGCGCTGGGGCGCAACCAGCGCATCAACACCTTTGAAAACTTTATCCAGACCGACGCCGCGATCAACCCCGGCAATTCGGGCGGCGCTTTGGTCGATAGCCAGGGACGCTTACTGGGCATTAACACAGCGATTTATTCGCGCTCTGGCGGCAGTCTGGGTATCGGCTTCGCTATTCCGATTTCTACCGCCAAGCAAGTGCTAGAGAGCATTGTGCGCGACGGCCAGGTCACGCGCGGCTGGATCGGTATAGAGCCTAACGACCTCGCCCCGGAAATCGCTGAAGCCTTTGGCATCGTGGCCGAACGTGGCGTGGCGGTGACCGGCGTCATGCAAGGCAGCCCGGCAGGTAAGGCGGGCATCGTGCCGGGCGATGTGGTGCTGACCATAGGCGGCACGCCAGTAGACGACGTCGCGCACTTGCTTTCCGCTGTCGCAGGCTTAAAGCCCGGGGTGCCGGCTAGCGTGGAGATTCAGCGCAAGAAAACCGTGCTGGCCTTGAGTATCACCCCCGGCGTACGGCCCAAACCGGGCAAGATGCCGCGTTAATTGCCGGGGTTGGAGGCGCCTTCAGGTGCCTGAGGGTCCTGCGGGGCCTGCGGGGCCTGGGTGTGGCGGATAAATACCTGGGCCGCAATGATTCCCACCTCGTACAGCAAGCACATGGGGACCAGCAGCGCGATCATAGACACCGGGTCGGGTGGCGTCACCAAGCCCGCCACCGCGGCCGCAGCGACGATGAAATAGGTGCGGAAATTGCGTAACTGCACGATCGTAACCACGCCCATGCGCGCCAGAATCACCACCACAATCGGCACCTCGAAGGCCACGCCAAAAGCGATAAACATGGTCACCACAAAGTCCAGGTATGCCTCGATATCTGGGCTCACGGCCACGGACATGGGCGCCATTTTTTGAATCGCCGGAAAGGCCTGACCAAAAACAAAGAAATAGCAAAACGCGGCGCCGGCGTAAAACAGCAAAGTGCTGGCCGCGACCAAGGGCATGACCAGCCTTTTCTCGTGCTTATAAAGGCCTGGCGCCACAAAAGCCCATACCTGGTAAAGAATCCACGGCAGCGACAGCGCAATGGCCGCCAGCACAGTGACTTTGATGGGTACCAAAAAGGGCGAGACCACGCCCACCGCAATCATCTTGGAGCCTTCTGGCAAGGCCTTGACCAGTGGCAGCGCCAGATAGTCGTACAGCTTGGAAGGGCCAGGGAAAAAGGCCAGCACCGTAAATATCGCAGCAATGCCGTACACCGCGCGCAGCAAGCGGTCGCGCAACTCGAACAAATGCTGCACAAAGGGCTGCTCGGTGCCGGCCAGTTCGTCTTCAGGAGGCTTGTTTTCGCTCATCAAAGGGCTTTGGGTGGCCGAAATCGCGCCACGCGCGCTGCACCCGAAAGAGCACGGGTGCGCACGCCGTTACGGGCCTTGTACCACTTGGGTGTGGCACCGATCTTGGTGCGCCAGCGTTTTTTAACCGGGCGGTAGAAAGAGTAATAGGGTACGGGTTCGCTGTTGGCGTCCTGGGCGCTCGCCTGGGCGATGCTGTTTTCGATAGCGGTGGTGCTTTGGTCTATGGAGCTTTGCACGGCCTGGGCTGCGTCTTGCAAGCTGGCCTGCGCCTTGCGCAGTTCGTCCAAATCCATGGAGCGGTTGACCTCTTCTTTGACATCGGCCACATAGCGGCGCGCACGGCCCAGCATGGTTCCAAAGGTGCGGGCCAGGCCGGGGAGTTTTTCCGGGCCGATAACGATCAAGGCAATGCCGCCGACGATGGCGAGCTTGGTGACGCCAATATCAAACACTTAAAAACATCTCATGCACAGGCGACAAACCCGAGGGCGGCGGCTTAGTGTTTGGCCTTGGCTTCGACGTCGATGGCGTCTTTGTTGGCCGATGGCGGGTTGGCGGCCACTTGCTGCACCGGGGCAGCGGGCGAGGCTTCAGCAGGCTTGTCGCCGCCGTCACGCATGCCGTCTTTAAAACCTTTGACCGCACCGCCCAGGTCCGAACCGATATTGCGCAGTTTTTTGGTACCGAAGATCACCACGATGATGACCAGAAAAATGATCAAGTGCGTTGTTGACAAACCCATACGGTTCTCCTAAGTGAGGGGGAATTCTAGTCGCGCAGGCTTTGCCCGCGCCAATTGCGTGTTTTCAACCGCGCAGCCAGGGTCTGGGGCCACCCATGACGTGCAAATGCAGGTGGCGCACCTCCTGCCCGCCCTCTGCGCCGGTGTTGGTCACCAGACGAAAACCACCGTCTGGGTAGGGGTTGCAGCCCTCTTGCAAAGCCAGCACCGGCACTAGGGCCATCATGCGGCCCATCAGGGGCGCGTCATCCGGTCCGACGTGTGCCATAGACGGGATGTGCAGCTTGGGAATGATCAAAAAGTGCACGGGCGCCCAGGGCGCGATGTCGTGGAAGGCATAAAAATCATCGTCCTCGTACACGGCGCGCGAGGGAATCTGCTTGGCGACGATTTTGCAAAACAGGCAGTTAGGGTCGTGGGCGGTGTGGGAATGGGTGGCCATGGCGCGGATGCAAAACAATGCGGTTGTTAGACCGCACTATATTAAATCAGGGCTCTTGGGCTTCGCGTTGTACCGCTTTGCGCAGGGCCTTTTCTTCGATCCCGCTGGTGCCTTCGCGACGGCGCAGCTCGGCGATCACGTCCGACGGGTGCAAACCGTAATGCGCCAGGGCCACCAGGCAGTGGAACCACAGATCGGCCACCTCGCCTACCAACTTGCTTGGGTCGCCGCCATGGTCTAGGTCTTTGGCAGCCATCACCACTTCGGTGGCCTCCTCGCCAATTTTCTTGAGGATGGCGTCCGGCCCTTTGTGCAACAGGCGCGCGACATAACTGGTCGCCGGGTCGCCGCCGTGGGTTTCCTTGCGGCTCTCGATGATCGAGGCCAATTGCGCTAGCGCGTCTTGTGAAATTTCTTTGCCCGAACTGTCCATTTAATTGCCTTTGGGGTAAATCGTTGCAGGGTCTTTGAGCACAGGCTCCACCGGCAGCCACTGCCCGTTGTGCAGCATGCTGAAAAAACAACTATGGCGCCCGGTATGGCAGGCAATGCCGGGCTCGTGGCCTTGCTGGGTGACGGTGAGCAGCACCACGTCGGCATCGCAATCGATACGGATTTCGTGCACTAGCTGCACATGGCCGGATTCTTCACCCTTGTGCCACAGTTTCTTGCGCGAGCGGCTGAAATACACCGCACGGCCCAGTTCCACCGTCTTTTGCAGCGCCTCGCGGTTCATCCAGGCAAACATCAGCACGTCCTTGCTGCCTTGTTCCTGGGCAATAACAGGCACCAGGCCCTGGGGGTCCCATGTGATGGCGTCTAAATAAGTCATAAGGGGGAATATTAAGGGGAATTGCTAATCGGCTTCAGGCCTAGGCCATGCCCCACTTCACCGCATTTTGGTCTAGCAATCAAACCTGAAATGCCCCACCAATCGGGCAGCATGGCATTTGATAAGGCAGGTGGGCAATGGATGGGGTAGGCCTACTAATTGGCGCCTTTTACAGCAGCGCCAATTATTGCATTCGCGCTATTTCGACCTGCGCGACGACCAGTGTATTGAACGGATAACCCAGCCAGTAGAGTTTCTTGTGAGGACCATGAGCTCGGCACCAACCAGATTCACCGCCTTGGAGTCGTAGATGCCTTGCGTTACGCTCGTTGAAATTGCCCAGGCAACATCACCACTCAGTGTCACGTCAATTTTGCTCTGGTGGGTGGGCACGGTCTGCGCAAACTTGATATCCGCCTGGAGGTGGTGTTCAAGGTATTCTTTTCTGGATTCACGATCGCCTCCCTCCAGGATGACTGCATCCGGCGCAAGGAGCCTAGAAACGGCTTGCGTGTCTGCCGCCAGGAGGGCAGCATGGTAGTTGCGAACTACCGCAGCGACTGCCGTAGCCTCGGAATCCCCGCTCTGCGCTTGCGCGAGACATGTTGATGCTAGAAAGAAAAAAGCTACGAGACGAGGGATGTGAATCATTGCATATTTCTAAAAGAATGGATCTCTGTAACCTAACTTTGGACCTAAGCAGACTGGTTAGTCCACATTATGGGTTGACACTGCAAATCCCTGTCTAAAGTTGAAAATGAGACGTGCCTGGTGACCTGCCCTTGGGCCTCGGCTCGGCCAAGGAGCTAGGACGCATTTTCCGCAGCCTGGACTGGCTTGACCATAACCAGTTCGTCAGGCTCGTCTCGATGCTGGGTTGCCTGTTCATCGCTGGCTGAGACGAAGCCTAGCTTGCGCAACAGCGCCTCTGAACGATAGTTGCGTGCCTTTAGCACCGCGATGAAGGTTGCGACACCGTACTGATCGCGAAGCTCTTGAAGCACTGCCTGAACGGCGCTGCTGCCGATGCCTTGTCGCCAGTATTGACTGTTGAGTTCGTACGCGACATAAGCAGAACCGTCTTGAAATACCGTGGCTTGCACGTAGCCGGCCAGCTTACCGTCTGAAAGACGAATGACCCAGTTGAGCCACTGTTGCGTCCCGTCGCTTGAGCCCCGACTTTCAAGGCGTTCGAAGCGCTTCCTAAGCCACCCTTCGTCGATCGGCGGTTCGTTCTCGAACTCGTAGATGGCGGGATCGCTCAGCACGCTGAACATCTCCTGCGCGTGCGCAGCGATCTGGGGTTCCAGGACAA
>CANKNK010000168.1 GCA_947483455.1 Comamonadaceae bacterium
GACCACATGATGCTCGACGGCCTGGAAGACGCCTACGAAGCGGGCCGCAGCATGGGCACCTTTGGCGAAGACTGCGCCGCCAAATACAGCTTCACCCGTGCCGAGCAAGACGCTTTTGCCACCGCCAGCGTGCAGCGCGCGCAAGCAGCCATTGCCAGTGGTGCTTTCGCGACCGAGATCACACCCGTTACTGTGAAAGAACGCAGCGGTGAGCGCGTGGTCAGCATGGACGAAGGCCCGGGCAAGATTAAGCTCGACAAAATCCCGGGCCTCAAGCCGGCGTTTAAAAAAGACGGCACGATTACCGCCGCGTCCAGCTCGTCGATCAACGACGGCGCAGCCGCCATGGTGTTGATGCGTGCCAGCACCGCAGCGCAATTGGCTTGCAAACCCCTGGCCCGCATCGTCAGCCACGCCACCCACGCGCAAGCGCCCGAGTGGTTTGCCACCGCGCCCGTGGGCGCGACACAAAAAGCCTTGGCCAAAGCCGGCTGGGCGGTGGGCGATGTGGACTTGTGGGAAATCAACGAGGCCTTTGCGGTGGTGCCTATGGCGCTGATGAAAGAGTTGGGCATCGCCCACGACAAGGTCAACGTTAACGGCGGCGCCTGCGCCTTGGGCCACCCCATAGGCGCCTCTGGTGCGCGCATCATGGTGACCCTTTTGCATGCGCTGAAAGCGCGCGGCTTAAAGCGCGGGCTGGCGACGCTGTGCATTGGCGGCGGTGAGGCGACTGCGGTAGCGGTGGAAATGCTTTAAGGCCTGACATGCTGCTTACCCCCGACCAGGAAGCCATCCGCGACGCGGTGCGCGAATTTGCGCAAAATGAACTGTGGCCGAACGCCCCGCGCTGGGATAAGGAACATACCTTTCCTAAAGACGCGCACAAGGGCCTGGCGGCGCTGGGCGCATACGGCATTTGCGTGCCCGAGGAATACGGCGGCGTGCAGTTGGATTACCTGACGCTGGCTTTGGTGCTGGAAGAGATCGCTGCTGGCGATGGTGGCACCAGCACGGTGATCAGCGTGACCAATTGCCCAGTCAATGCCATCTTGATGCGCTACGGCAATGCTGCACAGAAAAAGCAATGGCTGACGCCCTTGGCACAAGGCGAGATGCTGGGCGCGTTTTGCCTGACCGAGCCCCATGTGGGCTCGGACGCCTCTAGCCTGCGCACTACGGCAGTCCGCGAAGGCGATGCCTACGTGCTCAATGGCGTGAAGCAATTCATCACCAGCGGCAAGCATGCCGACGTAGCCATTGTGATTGCCGTCACCGACAAAGGCGCAGGTAAAAAAGGTATGAGCGCGTTTTTGGTGCCCACCACCGCGCCGGGCTATGTAGTGGCAAGGCTGGAAGACAAGCTGGGCCAGCACAGCAGCGACACCGCGCAAATCAACTTTGATAACTGCCTTATTCCGGCGGACAACTTGATCGGCAAAGAGGGCGAGGGCTACGGCATCGCGCTGGGCGGCTTGGAGGGTGGGCGCATCGGCATCGCGGCGCAAAGCGTAGGCATGGCGCGCAGTGCGTTTGAAGTGGCGCTGGCTTATGCCAAAGACCGGCAGAGTTTTGGTGCGCCTATTTTTAACCACCAAGCGGTGGGCTTTCGACTGGCGGATTGCGCAACGCAACTGGAAGCCGCGCGCCAATTGATATGGCATGCAGCGGCCTTGCGTGATGCCGGTCGGCCTTGCCTGAAAGAAGCGGCCATGGCCAAACTGTTTGCCAGCGAGATGGCCGAAAAAGTATGTACTGTGGCCATCCAAACCCTGGGCGGCTATGGCTATGTGAGCGACTTCCCGGTAGAGCGCATTTACCGCGACGTGCGCGTGTGCCAAATATACGAAGGCACCAGCGACGTGCAAAAAATTATCATCCAACGCGCCCTGGCCTGAGCCGACAACACAAGGAGACACTATGCCGATTACCAAAGGATTTCGCCAACTCGTCGAGGAGGCCAATGCCTGCATCACCACCTATTCCGTGACGCAAGTGCGCGAGCGACTGGCCGACGGGCGTATGCAATTGGTGGACATTCGCGACATCCGCGAAGCCGAGCGCGAGGGCACGATTGAAGGTGCGGTATTGGCGCCGCGCGGCATGCTGGAATTTTGGGTCGACCCGGCTTCGCCCTATTTCAAACCGGTGTTTGGCGACGAAGCCAAAGAATATGTGTTGTTTTGCGCGGCTAGTTGGCGCAGCGCCTTGGCCACCAAAGCCTTGCAGGAAATGGGCATGACCAATGTAGCCCACATCGACGGCGGCTTTGCCGCCTGGGTCAAAGACGGCGCACCGGTGCAAAGCTGGGAAGCCCACAAGGCGCATGCTAAGGCCGCCAAAGGCGGATGAGCCAGGGTCCGCTGGCCCTCCCGGGCGACAAGCCCTGCCCGTGTGCGCGCCTGGGTACAAACGCCAAGCCGCTGCGTTTTTCTGCCTGTTGCGGCCAGTATCTGGAAGGCGATGGCGCCCCACCCGATGCCCACAGCCTGATGCGCTCGCGCTACAGCGCGTTTGCCTTGCAGCGCGAGGCCTATTTGCTCGCCACCTGGCATACCAGCACCCGCCCGGTGCAAGTGGGCTTTGACACCACGGGCAAGTGGTTGGGTCTAGACCTGCGAAAAGCCTTAGCCAGCAGCCCGACCGAAGCCGAAGTGGAATTTATAGCCCGCTTCAAACCTTTTGGTGCCAGCGCCTGGCGTCTGCATGAACGCAGCCGCTTTATGCTGCAAGAGGGACGCTGGTGGTATGTGGACGGCGTACAACTGCGTTGAGCCCTGGGGCATTGCGCCCAAGTGGACTTAGCGCAAACCACGAGCTTGCGCCTAGCGTTAGGCTCGCACATTTCCATCTCCATTTTTTAGACCGCCATGCCGCAAACCTCTTCCGCCTTAGCCCACCTCAAAGTCCTGGACCTGACGCGTGTATTAGCCGGGCCCTGGTGCACCCAGATGCTGGCGGACATGGGTGCCGATGTCATCAAAATCGAAAAACCCGGCGAGGGCGACGACACCCGCCATTGGGGCCCGCCCTTTCTGCAAGATGCGCAAGGCCAGGACACGGCACACGCCAGCTATTTCACTGCCTGCAACCGCAATAAGCGCTCCATCGCGATCGATATTGCCAAGCCGCAAGGGCAGGCGCTGATCAAAGAGCTGGCCCTGCAATCAGACATCTTGGTAGAAAACTTCAAGGTTGGCGGCCTGGCGCATTACGGTTTGGATTACGCCAGTGTGCACGCGCTCAATCCGCGCCTGATTTATTGCTCCATCACCGGATTTGGCCAGACCGGCCCCTACGCCGAACGCGCCGGTTACGACCTCATGATCCAGGCCATGAGCGGCATGATGAGCATCACCGGCAAACCGGAAGGAACGCCGGGCGGCAGCCCGCAGCGCGTGGGCGTGGCCTTGACCGATTTGTTTACCGGCGTTTACGCCTGCAGCGCGATTTTGGCGGCCATCGAGGTGCGCCACCGCACCGGCCTGGGCCAGTACATCGACATGAGCTTGCTCGACGTCGGCATGGCGATTTTGGCCAACCAGGCGGCGGGCTTTTTGAATACCGGCCAATCGCCCCAGCGCCAGGGCAATAGCCACCCCAGCCTGGTGCCCTACCGCGACTTTGAAACCCAAGACAGCGCCATGCTGCTGGCCATTGGCAACGACGGTCAATTCGCGCGGTTTTGTACGGTGGCCGGCCACCCCGAATGGGCGGCCGATCCGCGCTTTCACACCAACAGCGAGCGCGTACGCCACCGCGATACCCTGGAAGCCTTGATGCAGGCCGTGACGCGCACGCGCACGACCGCACAGTGGATTGCCGACCTAGAGCACCACGCCGTGCCCTGCGGCCCGATCAATTCGGTGGCCCAAGCCTTTGCCGACGCCCAGGTGCAGGCCCGTGGCTTGGCGGTCACGCAGCCCACCAGCGCGGCAGCACAAGCGGCCACCGCTATTGCATCCATAGGCTCGGTTGCCAGCCCGCTGCGACTGGCCGACAACCCGCCGGTGCTGCACCGCGCGCCCCCGGCCCTGGGCGAGCACACCGACGCGTTGTTGCGCGAATGGGGTTGGGACGCCGACGCCATTGCGCAATTGCGCCAGCAAGGCGTGGTCGGCTAGCCTGCCCAGCGATTAAGCGCCCAGTAGTTCCCAGCGCTCCAAGGCCTCTATCAGTTCGGCGTCAATAGCGGCGTTGCGTTGCGCCAGTTGCAAGGCTTTGGCGTTGTCACTGGCGTACAGCGTGCCGTCGGCAAGCTGGGTGTTGATGCTGGCTTGCTCGGCTTCTAGCGCTGCGATGCGGCCGGGCAGGGCTTCGAGCTCGCGTTGCTCTTTGTAGCTCAGTTTGCGGGCCTTGCTTGCAGGCGCTGCCGGGGCAGCGGGCGCGGGCGCTGGGCTCACTTTGGCGCTAGTCGCTGCCTTGTCCTCACGCCCGTAATTGAAACTTTGTGCGCCTTTTTGCCCCTTGGACTGTGCAATCGCATTAGAGCGCTTGCTTTGTATCAACCAATCCTGCACGCCGCCTTCAAACTCACGCCAGCGGCCCGGGCCTTCGTAAGCGATGGTGCTGGTCACCACATTGTCCAAAAACGTACGGTCGTGGCTGACCAAAAACACCGTGCCATCGTAGTTTTGCAACAGGTCTTCCAACAATTCCAAGGTGTCGATGTCCAGATCGTTGGTGGGCTCGTCGAGCACCAGCACATTGGCCGGGCGGGCAAACAGACGGGCTAACAACAAGCGGTTGCGCTCGCCGCCACTAAGGGAGCGGACTGGCGAATTGGCGCGTGCGGGTGAGAACAAAAAATCAC
>CANKNK010000169.1 GCA_947483455.1 Comamonadaceae bacterium
GCCCAGGAGCGCGCGGCCGTGGATGGAGCTATCGCGGCCTTGCAGACCTCTGCGCAGGGCGAGGACGCGGTGCAGATCGAAGCGAGCAGCAAAATACTGGCCCAAGTGACCGAAGCCTTTGCCGCCCAACGCATGAACCGCGGCATTGCCCAGGCTTTATCCGGCCACACCCTGGACTCGCTGCAAGACAGCTTTAAAACCTGAACCCCCCCAAGGCTATGCCCATCATCCACATACTGCCCCACACCGAATACTGCCCCGCAGGTGCACAGGTGCGCGCTGCTGCCGGCACCACGATTTGCGAGGCCTTGCTCGAAAACGGCATTGCCATTGAGCATGCCTGCGATATGAGCTGCGCTTGCACTACCTGCCACGTCATCGTGCGCGAAGGACTGGCCTCGCTCAATGAAGCCGAGGAAACCGAAGAAGACTTGCTAGACCGCGCCTGGGGGCTGGAGCCCAATTCGCGTCTGTCCTGCCAGGCCATCATTAGCAACAAAGACCTGGTGGTGGAAATTCCCAAGTACTCTATCAACCACGCCAAAGAAAACCACTAAGCCATGCGCCAGGTATTTTTAGACACCGAAACCACCGGCTTATTTGCCGAGCAGGGCGACCGCGTCATTGAAATCGGTTGCGTGGAATGGGTCAATCGCAAGCTCACCGGCAATAAGCTACACCTCTACGTCAACCCAGAGCGGGACAGCCATGAAGACGCTTTGCGCGTCCACGGCATCAGCAATGATTTTTTGCGCGACAAGCCCAAGTTCGCGCAGGTGGCCGACGAGCTCTTAGCATTTGTCCAGGGCGCTGAACTGATCATCCACAACGCGCCCTTTGACATCGGTTTTTTGAACCGCGAATTGTCTTTGCTGGGCAAGCCGCCGCTACATACCTGCGTTAGTGGCGTGATTGACACCTTGCTGATGGCCAAGGAAATGTTCCCGGGCAAGCGCAACAGTCTGGACGCTTTGTGCGCAAGGTTGGAAGTGGACAATAGCGGCCGCCAGCTGCACGGTGCTTTGCTCGACGCCGAGTTGCTGGCCGAGGTGTATATCAATATGACACGCGGGCAGGACGCGTTGCTGATGGACAGCCGCAGCGATGTCAGCACACAGGCCACCGGTAGCCAGGTGGATTTTTCTGCCCTGGTGTTGCCGGTGTTGGCAGCCAACGAACTGGAATTGCAAGCCCATGCCAAGGTCTTGGTCGAAATCGACAAGGCGAGCGCCGGGAAGACGGTCTGGGCACGCGCAGAATCGACCGTATAATTGTGGGCTTTCCTGAACAGGTTTCAGGGCGATTAGCTCAGGGGTAGAGCACTGCATTCACACTGCAGGGGTCGCAAGTTCGAAACTTGCATCGCCCACCATTTACTTGGTGGCCACAAAAAAAGTAAGCACCCGGACTTTGGTCCCGGTGCTTTTTTTGCGCCCATTATTTTGATCGCAGGACCCGCACCGACGGCCCGTTTATGCGCCTTAGGTTGTGGCCGATATCTGCACCGGAACGCCGCTAAGCACAGCATTGCCCGACAGCGGATCGCGTGCACCGTCGCTGAGCAAGGCGTTGAGGTTGACGCCAGGCCGGCGCGCTGCTACGTGCAGTTGGCTGCCCGGTAGGTCGTGTCCCCAGCCGTGCGGCAGGCTGACTACGCCGGGCATCATGTCCTCGCTGATGTCCACCGGCGCGCTGAGCGTCGTGCCTAGCGCGCTTAGTTGTGCCAAGGCACCTTGCGCCAGGCCCAAGCGGGCAGCGTCTTGCGGATGGATCAGCAAGGTACAACGCTCGGGGCCTTTGGCCAGCACCGGCAGGTTGTGCATCCAGCTATTGCCCGAGCGGGTATCGCGCCGCCCGATCAAGACCATGCCCTCGGCTACGTCGGCCAATGCAGCCTCTACATGCACCAGGTCGGCCAGCACCATGGGCGGCGCCAACTCAATCTTTCCGGAGGGCGTGCGCAGCATCTCTGGCAGGCGGCTTTGCAAAGCCCCCAAGTCGATGCCACCGGGTGCAGCTTTGACTTGATCTAGCGTCAGTCCATAAGGCCCCGCGCGCAGGGCTTGGTCGATCAGGGCTTCGGGCCCTTGTTCGGGGCCTGCCAATGCAGCATCTGCTTTGCCCTGGATGATGTCGGCCAAGTGCAGCAGGGTTTGCCACTCTTCGGGAAAGCCCGCAGGCTTGGGGAACACGGCCCCGCTAAAGCGCGCATGGTTGCGGTAAGAAAACTGCGGGAAGGCGATGTCGTAATGCACATCCTCCAAGGGCGAGAGGCCGGGCAGGATGACGTCGGCATGGCGGCTGGTCTCGTTGAGGTAAATATCCAAACTCACCATAAAGGACAGGGAGGATAGAGCTTGCGCAATACGCGGCCCCTGGGGTGTGGAAAGTACCGGATTGGAGCCAATGCAGATCAAGGCCTTGATCTGACCGGGACCTGGTGTTTCGATTTCTTCTGCCAGACAGGTGATGGGAAATTCACCAAACACTTCGGGCGCCTTCGACACACGGCTGTGGCGCCTGCCGGTAATCACACCACGCCCCTGGCCCGGTGTGCCGCTGGTGTTGACCGCAAAGGCGGCGGCTTTGGTAAACATGGCGCCGCCTTCTCGGTCCAAGTTACCCGTCAGGATATTGAGCACATCGACCAGCCAGCTATTGACGGTGCCAAAGCGCTGGGTGCAAGTGCCTATGCGTCCATACACTACGGCGCGCTCGGCCTGCGCCAGTTCGCGCGCAATACTGCGCTGGGTTGCTGCAGCTATGCCGCAGGCCGGCGCCATGCGTTCCGGGTTGAAGTGATGCACGGCCTCACGCAGCGCATCCAGGCCCGCCAAATGCGGCCCCAGGTGGCCCAGGCGCAGCAGGTTTTCTGCAAACAAGGTGTGCACCAGGCCCAATAAAAAGAAGGCATCGCCGCCGGGTTGGATAGGCAAGTGCAAGTCCGCCTGCGCTGCTGTTTCGGTGCGGCGCGGATCCACGACGACAATGCGCCCGCCGCGCTCGCGCATGGCGCGGGCTTTGCCCCGGTAATCGGGCACGGTCCACAGACTGCCGTTACTGATCACCGGGTTGGCGCCCAACATCAGCAGGAAGTCGCTGCGCTCGATATCCGGCACAGCCAGCGTATTCCAATCGCCATACATCAGGCCATTGCTCAATTGCTTGGGTATTTGGTCCAGCGAGGAAGCAGAAAAAATATTGCGTGTACCGATGGCGCGCACCAAGCGCGGAAAGTAAGCCAAGAGCCCAATTTTGTGCGCCACCGGGTTGCCCACGATGCAGCCTACCGTGTCAGCACCATGGGCCTGGATCAGTGGCGGCAAGCGCTTGTGTATTTCGGCAAAGGCCTCTTCCCAGCTTGCCTCTATAAATTGGCCATCGCGCTTGATCAGCGGGGTGCGCAAGCGGTCCGGGTCTTCATGCAGGTCTTTGAGCGATACGCCTTTGGGGCAGATATAGCCGTGGCTGAACACATCCTGCGCTGCGCCGCGGATGCTGATCACTTGATCGCCTTGGGTACGTACTTCCAGTCCGCAACAGGCCTCGCATAAAGGGCAGATGCGGTAATGGCTTTGTTCGGCTGCGGATGGGGAATGGGTCATGGTGTCGGCCTAGGTGGATGCGCGTGATTGTCGGCGCATCGGCCCGCAGCGCCCCGTCCACTCGGCGACAAAGCGGCGCTTGGCCACACGACCGCACCCAAAGGCCCGACCCCTAGAATGGCCTGATGAACCGCACCACGCAAATTCTGCTCAACCTGGCCCATGCACTGGACCATTTGTTTTTGCTGATTTTTGCGGCGGCGGTGGGCGCTATTGCCAAGGACTTCGGCCTCGCGCGCTGGGAAGACATGATGCCGTACACCACCGGCGCTTTCGTGCTGTTTGGTTTGGGCTCGGTACCTTCTGGGCGCCTGGGCGATTTATGGGGCCGGCGCCGCATGATGCTGGTGTTCTTTTTTGGGATGGGCCTGTCTGCGCTGGCTGTGGCCTGTACCCGCACGCCCCAGGAGATGGCGATCGCTTTAGTGGTCTTGGGTGCTTTTTCCTCGATCTACCATCCGGTGGGTATTCCCATGCTGGTGCAAAGCGCACAGCGTCCGGGCTGGACCATAGGCGTGAATGGGCTGGCGGGTAACCTGGGTATTGCGGCTGCGGCTTTGTCCACTGGATTTTTGGTCGAGCATTTCGGCTGGCGTATGGCCTTTGTGGTGCCGGCCTTGGTCTGCATGGGTTTGGGCTTGATGTTTGCGTGGCAGGCCCCGGCGGAATCGGCCACACCTGCGCGCAACCGCGCTTCCAGCGTGCAAATGCCCAAGACCTTGGTGCTGCGCACTTTTCTGGTCATGGTGATCACCGCAACGACGACCAGTTTGTTGTTCAACTTCACCACCAACGGCAATGCGCAGTTGCTGGCAGATAGATTGCAAGGCTTGGTCAGCGATCCGTCCACCTTGGGCATTCTGCTGGCCGCGGTGTATGCCATTGGATCCCTGGCGCAACTGGTGGTCGGGCGCTTGTTGGACCGGGTGGCCGTCAAGCCTTTGTTTGTGGCTATTTTGCTGCTGCAGTGCCTGGCCTTTGCCTTGGCTTCGCAAACCAGCGGTTGGCAATGGTATGTGGCCGCCATCGGCTATATGGTGATGGTATTTGCCGCCATACCATTTAGTGACGCCATGGTGGTGCGCTACATCGACGACTCCATGCGCTCGCGCGTCAGCGGCACCCGTATTGCCATTTCCTTTGGCATCAGCTCCATGGCGGTGTATTTGCTGGGGCCTTTGGTCAAAGCA
>CANKNK010000170.1 GCA_947483455.1 Comamonadaceae bacterium
AATGGAATAACCGAGCCGCGCGAACCCATGACATTCCCATATCGTACTACGGAAAAACGACTTCTATGTGCACCTGAGTATGAATTTCCAGCAACAAACAGTTTGTCCGAGGCTAGTTTCGTTGCACCATAAAGATTGATTGGGCTGCTAGCTTTGTCGGTAGATAAGGCCACTACCCGATTAACCCCTTTATCAATACACGCATCGATAAGATTCATTGCGCCTATAACATTAGTTTTTACGCACTCAAAAGGGTTGTATTCTGCAGTAGGTACGATCTTTGTAGCCGCAGCATGCACTACAAAATCGACGCCGTCGAGCGCTCGATATAGTCGCTCTTTATCACGAACATCACCGACAAAAAAACGTACGCGCGGATCCCCTTCAAATTTCTTAGCCATTTCCCACTGCTTCATCTCATCACGGGAAAATATAATTATCTTCTGCGGATCGTATTTAGCCAAAGTCATAGGGACAAAAGTATTTCCAAATGATCCTGTGCCGCCCGTAATTAATATTGTTTTGTTTTTTAGCATTTGAATTTTATGTTTTCGATTAAAGATGTGCGCCAATTAAATACACCGGGGAAATATCTATAAATATTTTATGGAAAACCCATTGCATTTATTAAATTCCAATTTAAATACGTAACAGCTAATATCTTGGCATCTCACAAAATGTTGCTAACCCATCAAAATTGCGGACCCCGGCTTGGGTGTCTCAGAGCGGTAAATCGCGGTTCCTAATAAAAACACTTCGCCACGAACTCATTTACTCGGGCATTCTTAGCAAATTGAAATAGCAACGGTACCATTTGAAAAGCTCCCAAAAAGCGTTGACCGCCGCCAATGCAATCAGTACCTTATTCATAAATACACCCCAGACTAAGGGATTCATGTGTCGAAAGCCTAGCTTGGCACAGCAACCCAAGGTGCACATTGCAGGCAATTGTCATATTTTTGGACAGTAACTAGGGGTATAGCATTTTTCGTGCCGCTGCGCAATATTTACCCTTTCCCGCTTTCATTTTTCCATTTGCGCCGATTCTAGTTGCGAGGCAGTTTGGGTATGATTTTTGCTGGTATAGGTCCATGCCCCCCAACATCCCCACCCTAGCCACGCCCGCAAACCATGCGGTCAATTGCTGGCAATGCCGACATTTCGCCACCAGTTGGGACCCGGCGCTGCCTTATTTGTGCAAGCTGATGGGCTTTAAGTCCAAGATGCTGCCTTCTATTCAGATATTGCAAGTTGACGGACGCCCCTGCCAGGGCTTTGACGCCAAGCCCGCCAAAGTAGTAGCAGCCAAGCCGGGGGTGTCGGTAAGCCGTCAATAAACGCGTGCAAACCCGTGGCACGGGATTTGCACATAGGGTGACTCCATTGACACCTTTTTGACCATACCTATTTATGTCCGCCTCCCATTTGCCCATTTCAGCCCTCTGGCTGGACCCGTTTCGCCCGCTCAGCGCGTCGAACGCGCAGGCTTTGGCCGGCGCAGGTCTGGTCGTCACTACTGTCAGCACGCTAGACGCTTTGCAAGAAGCCCTGGCGGACGAACAAGCCGCTTACGCCATGTTGGTATTGGGCCTGGGCGGCGACACCAGCTTGCTGGAAGACAGCGCTGCGCTGGTCAAAGCCAAGCGATTGCTCCTACCCCTGGTCTGCCGCACCGAACGCCGCCACCTAGAGGTCGCGATTGCATCCTTACACCAAGGCGCATGCCATGCGCTGGCGGCCGACGACTGGGCCACTAGCGCTTGGACCCAAACCATAAGCCGCGCGCGCGCTGCCAGCCAGGCCGCGGCGGCACCCGTCAACCCCGCGCCGAGCGCAGCACCATCCCACATTCACGCCACGCCCGCGCAAGAGCAAGTGCGAAGCGTCGTCTATGTGGACCCGATCAGCCGCAACTTGTTAGCCCTGGCCCACCGTGTAGCCCTGGCCAATGTGGCAGTACTGATTGAAGGACCCACCGGTTCGGGTAAAGAAGTGCTCTCACGCGTGCTACATGAATCATCGGCCAGCGCCAACGGCCCCTTTGTCGGCTTTAACTGCGCCGCCATGCCCGAGCACATGATTGAAGACATGCTCTTTGGCCATGAAAAAGGCGCGTTTACCGGCGCTGTCAAAGACCATCGCGGCTTGTTTGAACAAGCGCAGGGTGGCACTATATTTTTAGATGAGATTGGCGAGCTGCCACTGACCCTGCAAGCCAAGCTGCTGCGCGTGCTGCAAGAACGCACGCTCGTGCGCTTGGGCGGCGAGCGCACCATTGGCCTGGACGTGCGGGTGGTGGCTGCCACCAACAAAAACCTGCGCGAATCGATTAGCCAACGCGAATTTCGCGAAGACCTGTATTTCCGACTCAGCACCTTCAAGTTACGCGTGCCCGCACTGGCCGAGCGCCCTGGCGATATTTTGCCGATCGTGGCCCGCATGTTGGGCCGCCATGGTCGCAACGGCCAAGGCTGGAGCGTCAGCCCCGCCGCACAAGCCGCGCTACTAGCCTACCCTTGGCCGGGCAATGTGCGCGAACTCGAAAACGTGGTGCAACGTGCCATGGTGCTCTGCGCAGACCAGCAAATTGACACCCCGCACCTGATGTTTGACGATATGTCGGTCGAATCATTGCTCGCCAGCGGCTACCAAGCACCGGTGCCATCAGCACCTACGGCGCCACCCGCAGTCGATTTACAACTGGCCCAGGGTGTGCCCGCCAACATTCAAGAATTGCTGGCATTGGTGCAAGAAGACGACAGCGCCGACATGCCCCTGCAAGCCGCGGTCAAACACAACGAACACACCTTGATCCGTGCTGCCTTGGAATCCTCGCGCAGCCGCCTCGAAGCGGCCGAAAAGCTGGGCATCAGCCCGCGTACGCTGCGCTACAAGCTGGCCCGCCTGCGCGATAACTCGCTCAGCCAACTGGCCAACGCCTAATTCACGCCATCCGTTCGGGAGCCCACGCCATGATTGAAAAAGCCACCTCCGCCGCCAGCATTGCCTCCATGCTGCGCACCCTGGAAGCGCACGCGGGCCAGGCCAAAGGCTTGAGCGAAGACAGCGCCAGCGGTGTGCAAAAAACCGATTTTGCCGATGTCATCCGCAAAGCCGTCAGCCAAACCAATGCCGCACAAGTAGATTCTCAAAACACCACTACCGCCTTTGAAAGCGGCGAAGCGGTGCCACTGACCGAAGTGGTCATGAAGATGCAAAAGGCCTCACTGTCCTTTGAAGCCACCTTGCAGGTGCGCAACAAAGTGCTCAAAGCCTATGAAGACGTGATGAACATGCCGGTTTAAGCAAAGCCCGACACACCTTGACTCAAACCCCGCGCTGAAAGAGAACCCCTATGGCAACCGTAACCGCACCTACCGGAACCCTGCTTCCCGGCGCCACAGACGCAGGCGCACTGGCCACCCGATCGGGCGCTGGCGGACGCAATGCCATGGCCACTGTCGGCGGTGACAACGCCATCCGTCTGGATGACAACGGCATGCCACTGGCCGACTACTCAGGCCCGTTTGGTCCCATCAAACAAATCCTGGACCAACCAGCGGTTAAAAAGTCCTTGCCCTTAATGGTGATCGCGGTGGCCCTGCTGGCCTTCGCGCTGGTCTATACCTTGGTCAACCAGCCCAATTACCGCCCGGTGATGTCGGGCATTACCGAAGGCGACCAGCAAGCCGTTTTCGAAGCCCTGAAAGCCGCCGACTTCAAACCGGTGATTGACAGCAGCAACGGCCAAGTGACCGTGCCAGTCACCCGTTACCACGAAGCCCGTATTTACCTGGCCTCCAAAGGCTTGCCCAAGACGGCAGCGACTGGCCTAGATACGCTCAAAGACCAGTCGGCCATGACCACCAGTCAGTTTATGGAACAGGTGCGCTACAACGCCGCCATCGAGCAAGAACTGGCGCGCAGCATCCAACAAATCGACTCGATACAAACCGCCCGCGTGCATTTGGCCACGACCAAGCCCTCGGTATTTGTGCGTGACCGAACGCCACCCAAAGCATCGGTCGTCGTAACGCCCCATCAGGGGCGAAGTGTCAGCCCGACACAAGTTCAGGCCATTGTGCATTTGGTCGCTTCCAGCGTGCCCATGCTGCTGCCAGAAAACGTGTCCATCGTGGACAACGTGGGCAAGCTCATGACCGATGCCGCCTCCGATGCGGCCATGGGCCTGAACGCCACCCAGTCCAAATACAAACAATCGCTGGAAGACCTGTACCGCCAGCGCGTGCTGGAAATTTTGGTGCCCATCGTGGGCGATGCCAATGTCCGCTCGCAAGTGAACCTGAACATCGACTTTAGCCAAACCGAAACCACCTCGGAAGACTTTGACCCCACCGGCAAAGGCGCGAAGACGCGCTCCGAAATCACCAGCGAAGACCGCAACAGCGCCAAAGAAGCTTCGGGCATTCCCGGCACCTTGGCTAATACTGCGCCGCCTGCACCTACCACCACTTTGAACACCGCTGCCACTCCTGCCACTGCCACCGATGAGCGCAGCACGGTGGCTGCGCGTGCTACCCGCAATTACGAGTTCGACCGCCAGGTGCGCCATACCAAAGCAGCCTCGGGTGGTATCCAGCGTGTGAGCGTGGCCGTGGTCATCAATGAGCGTCCCCCCATTGCCCAACCCAAGAACGACAAAGGCGAAGACCAGCCAGCCAAACCCAACCCCTATACTCCAGAAGAGTTGGAACGCATTCAGCAGTTGGTACGTGGCGTGGTCGGATTTGACGAGGCCCGCAAAGACGTAGTGAGCG
>CANKNK010000171.1 GCA_947483455.1 Comamonadaceae bacterium
CAGCACAGCAGCAGCCACTGGCGCTGGGAGCCGGTGACGGCCTTGAGGCGACTCAACATGAGCCCGAACTGGACGGAAATAGCCATGTACAGATAGTTTTAGGGGCGATAAAGGGCTTGCCTTGGTTTCATGGGGGGCTCAAACGGCGCTTGATTACAGTGAGAGATGCAAATGCTATTCGGATTTCGTGCATTTTCTGTGCGAATCGCTGGCTTGCCTTGCCTATTTTTTGGGTGTCAGGGTTGTTGACTTCATCGGCCAGTGCACGCAGACGCGCAATATCCGTCCTCGGTGTGCGCAATGGCTATTTTTTCGTTACCATAATGGTTACCAGTGGGCCGAGTGAGCTGGGCTGGTCGCGCCAGGGTGTCGGACTGGCCCATGACGGCAATGGCGGCGGCAGCGATGCCCCACTGGTTGGCATTACCCCCCCACGTTCATCAAGGAGTTGAGGCATGATTTGGTACAAACGCAGGGCCCATCTGTTGTTGGCTTGCTTGGCATTTTGGGGCTGTATCGCCGCTGCGCTTGCGAGCGACGATTCGGTGGTGTTACGCATTTACGCCGCAGCGCCCGCTCGCCCCGGCTCCGCACCCGAAGCGGTGTCAAAGAGCAAAGCCTCCGGCCCTTTGGCGGCGGCTTTTAGTATGAAGTTTCTCAAAAGCCTGCCGCAACAGACCTTCGTGGCAAAAACCCCTTGGTACCAAGACCCGGTGAAATTTACCGGGCCCTTGTTGCGTGATGTGTTGGCTGCGGCCAAGGTCAAGGGCAAGGTCATCCATGCCACTGCCTTAGACGATTACCGCACCAGCATTCCATTTTCAGATGCCCAGGATTACGATGTGGTGCTGGCCTACCAGATGAATGGCGAAACGCTGACGCCCAAGAACAAAGGGCCCTTGTTTATTGTGTACCCTTATGACAGCAAGCCTGAATTGCAGACGGTGCGTTTCTACGAGCGCTCGGCCTGGCAACTGAAGTCTCTGCAAGTCGAATGACCCAGTGATGCTCGGCCGCACTAACTCGGTTCGCTACGGCCCCGCTCTTTTTGCCATTTCTGCCCTGATAGCGCTGGCGATGATGGCCTTGCTGGGGTTTGAGTGGACGCAGCGACAAGCCCTGCAGGAGCAAGTAAGCAAGCGTGTGGACTCGGTCACCGCGCCCGCATTTTTGCTCGACCGAGAGTTTCTGCGCTTTGTCAATCAATTAGAGGTATTTGTCAATGGCCGCCTACCGCCCTCGGCAGAGGAGCTAGGCACGCGCTTGGACATTTTGCTTAGTAAAGTTGAAACCTTGCGCGAGTCACCGGGCTCGGCCCTGTTGCTGCAAAACAGCCAGCTCGCGCAGTCGCTGGATCAGATCGTGGTCTTCGCGCAAAGTGCGGAGCGGGCCTTGGCCGCCAACCCACCGGACCTAGCGACCTTGCGGCTGTTGCTGGTGGAGATGCAATCCTTCTCAGCGGAGTCATTGGCCCTGGGAAATAGCGCGGACTTGTTGGGGGCCCAATTGCTGGAGCGCCAAACACTTGGTTTGCTAGAACAAAACTTGCAAATTTTGTGGTTGACCGCTGGCCAATTATTGCTCTTGGTATTGGTAGCCTGGGGTTTGGTGTGGCGCAGCCGGGTGCAGCAGCGGGAAGAGGCGGCGCTCAAATTGCTTAATGAGGACCTGGCCCTGGCGCGCCAGGCTGCCGATCGGGCCAACCTGGGAAAAAGTTTGTTCTTGGCCAATATGAGCCATGAGTTGCGCACCCCTTTTAATGGCGTCATGGGCTTTTTGAGTTTGCTCAGTAAAACCAATCTGAGTGCCGAGCAGGCCGATTTGGTGAATGTGGCCAACGATTCGGCAAACCATTTGTCGCAACTGCTCAATGATATTTTGGATTTGTCGGCACTGGAGTCGGGCAAGCTCAGTTTGAGCAAAGAGGCGGTGCACTTGGCGGGTTTTTTGCGGGCAATCGAAGCCACATTCCAACCCTTGGCGGCACAAAAAGGCCTTCAGTTTGAGCTCAAGAGTGAGATAGAAGAAGCGCTGTGGGTGCAGAGTGACAGCAAGCGCAATAGGCAAATTTTGTTCAACTTGATACACAACGCGATCAAGTTCACGCAGCAAGGTAAGGTGACATTGCATGCCAGGACGTTTGACCAGGCGCAGCAGCGATGTTTGGAGTTGCGCGTGGAGGATACGGGCATCGGCATGGACGCAGCGGCCTTGGAGCAATTGTTCCAGCGGTTTTTTCAGGTGGATTCAGGCTTGTCACGCCAGTTTTCAGGCGTCGGCTTGGGCTTGCAGATTTCGCTGTCTTTGGCGCGTCGTTTAGGCGGGGATATCACGGTGCAGAGCCAATCCTTGGTCGGTTCGGTGTTTACCGTACGCCTGCCTTTGGTGCTGTGGACCGGTCCGGTTGCGCCCTTGGCGAGCGCGCCGCCGCTGGTAGGTGCCACAAGCGCTGAGCGTGGTCTTCGTATATTGGTGGCCGAAGACCATCCGGTCAACCAGAAATATTTGTCTATCTTGCTGCAGCGATTGGGGCACGAGGCCACGTTTTGCGAAAACGGCGAGCTTGCATTAAGCGCGCTGACCCAGGGCGATTACGAACTGGTGTTGATGGATATCCATATGCCGGTGATGGACGGCCTCACCGCCACACGGGCTATCCGTGCCCTGCCATCACCACAGTCCCAGATACCTATCATCGCCCTGACGGCCGACGTGTTGCAAGAGGCGCGCGACCAAGCCAAGCTTGCCGGCGTCAATGCCTTTATCGCCAAACCGGTCAAGCCAGAGGACTTAGAGCCAGTCATGGCCGATGTCGTCGCGCGGGCCAAGTCCGCCGAGCTGCAATTGGCCGACTAATAGGGTGCAAATTGGACTAGCGCGCCAGTGCTTTGAGCGCTAATTTAATCCCCTCGCTCACCCCGACATCGGCGGGCAGCGCCTTGAGCGCTAGCGCAGCTTCCTTGTCGTTGTAGCCCAGGGCCAGCAGCGCTTGCAAAATGTCCGATTGCGCCTCATTGGCCGCGCCCGAGGGCATGCCGATGTCGGCACCTAACTTGCCTTTGAGTTCAAGCAGCAGGCGCTCTGCGGTTTTCTTGCCAATACCGGGCACTTTGGTAAGGCGCCCGGCTTCTTGCAGTGTGATGGCCTGGGCCAACTCGCCTACGGACATGCCAGACAGCACGGACAGCGCGGTACGGGGCCCTACGCCGGAAATCTTGACCAATTCGCGAAACGCCGAGCGCTCGGCCTGTGATTCAAATCCGTACAAAATCTGCGCGTCCTCGCGTACCACAAAGTGGGTGAGCAGGCTCACTTTTTCTCCGGTGGCCGGCAGGTTGTAGAAGGTACTCATGGGCACTTGCACTTCGTAGCCCACACCCCCGCAGTCCACCAGCACCTGGGGCGGGTTTTTGTCGCTGAGAATGCCTGTGAGCTTGCCAATCATCGGGAGCCTTTTGTGTAATTGCCTATCATGGGGGCTGACGCTGCGTCCACGCTTGCCATAGCGCAGCCTCCTTACCCGGAATTATCAGCTTGATTCTCAGACATATTTTTTCGCCCCCCAACAACAGCCGTTTAGGGCATTTGTGTGGGCCCACGGACGCGCATTTGCGCAGCATCGAAGCAGCGCTGGGCGTGCGCATCGCGCACAGGCATGAACAGTTCAAGGTGGATGGCCCCAAGGCCAAAGCCCAGCGCGCCATGGAGATGCTGCAAGCCTTGTACGAAATGGCGGCCAAGCCCATCCCCGAGGAGGTGGTGCAATTGATGCTGGCCGGCGACGGCGCGCCCGAACCTGGCGATGGCCCCAGTTTGTCCACCCGCCGCGCCGACCTCAAGCCGCGCAGTGTGAACCAGGCGCTGTATTTGGACAATATCGCGCAGTACGACATCACCATTGGCATAGGCCCCGCAGGCACGGGTAAAACTTATCTGGCGGTGGCCGCCGCCGTGGACGCCTTGCACCGCAGCGCGGTGCAGCGCATCGTGCTCACGCGCCCAGCGGTGGAAGCGGGCGAGCGCCTGGGCTTTTTACCTGGCGACCTGAACCAAAAAGTGGACCCGTATTTGCGCCCTTTGTATGACGCGCTGTACGACTTGATGGGTTTTGAGCAAGTGCAAAAAGCCTTTGAGCGTCAGGCCTTGGAAATCGCGCCCTTGGCGTTCATGCGCGGGCGTACGCTGAACAATGCGTTTGTGATTTTGGATGAAGCGCAAAACACCACGCCTGAGCAAATGAAAATGTTCCTTACCCGGGTGGGTTTTGGCACCAAAGCGGTGATCACCGGCGATGTCAGCCAGATCGACCTGCCCAAAGCACAATTGAGCGGGCTGATTGATGCCGAGCGCACTTTGCGCCGGGTGGAGGGCATCGCCATCACCCGCCTGACCAGCGCCGATATCGTGCGCCATCCGCTGGTCGCGCGTATCGTCGATGCCTACGACGCCGCCCGCGCGCAAGAGGAAATCGCTCTGGCGCTGGGCAGCGCGCCCACGCTACCCGCGCCCGAAATGGCCGCCCCCCGCACCGGCTTGCCCAAAACCCGGGCCCCGCGCAGCAAAACCGCGCTGTAAACCCGCTCTTTTCATATGGTTTCGCCCATGCTGCCCGCCCTGACCCTGTCCCTTCAATGGGGCAAACTGCCCGATGCCACATTGCATCGTGCTGCCCTGCCGCGCCACAAAGTGGGCCGCTGGCTGCGCCACGCCCTGGCCAGTGAAGCGGAAATCACGGTGCGTATTGTCGACGCGCCCGAAGGCCAAGCGCTCAA
>CANKNK010000172.1 GCA_947483455.1 Comamonadaceae bacterium
GCACTGGAGCCGCCAGCGCCCGCCTATGGTCTGGGCATTCCGCCCTTGGCCCAAGGCGGCTGGTGGTTGATCGTCGGCTTTATGCTCACCGTGTCCATCTTGCTGTGGTGGGCCCGCACCTACCGGCGCGCACGACAACTGGGTTTGGGCACGCACGTGGCATGGGCTTTTGCAGCGGCGATCTGGCTGTACCTGGTGTGCGGGTTCTTCCGCCCCATCATGATGGGCAGCTGGTCTGAAGCGGTACCGTTTGGCATCTTTCCCCATCTAGACTGGGTATCTGCGCTGTCGCTGCGGCACGGCAATTTGTTCTACAACCCCTTCCATGCGCTGTCGATCGTCTTCTTGTATGGCTCGGTGCTTTTGTTTGCTATGCACGGTGCCACGATTTTGGCGGTGAGTCGCTACGGTGGCGAACGCGAAATCGAGCAGATTGTGGACCGCGGTACCGCGTCGGAACGCGCCGCACTCTTCTGGCGCTGGACTATGGGCTTTAACGCCACCATGGAATCTATTCACCGCTGGGCCTGGTGGTTCGCCGTGCTGTGCCCCTTGGTGGGTGGTATCGGCATTCTGCTAACGGGCACCGTGGTGGACAACTGGTATCTGTGGTCGGTCAAACACCATGTCGTACCTGCTTACCCGCTGGGCAATCCGGTGGTTATCGATCCGGCAATCCTGGGAGCCAAGCCATGAAACTGACAATGAAACTCGCGCTGTCCCTGCTTGCACCGCTGGCCGCCGGTCTGCTGACCGGTTGTGAGCGCCCTCCTATTGAGACGGTACAAACCGGCTACCGGGGCACCGGCATGGAGCAGATTTACAACCCGCGCACTTTGCTTAAACAAGCTTCGCTCAACCAGGCACCGGCCCCTGCCGATGCTGCGACAGCGGATGGCCCCAAGGCCAGCGAAGTGTATAAAAACGTGCAAGTGCTCGGGGACCTGAGCGTGTCCCAGTTCAACCGCCATATGGCCTCCATTACCCAATGGGTGGCCCCCGATGCCGGTTGCGCCTACTGCCACAACACCGAGAACTTTGCCGAGGACACCAAGTACACCAAGGTGGTGGCGCGGCGCATGATCCAAATGACGCAACGTGTCAACCAGGACTGGAAATCGCACGTGGCCGAGACCGGCGTGACCTGCTACACCTGCCATCGGGGTAACAACATCCCGACCAATGTCTGGTTTGCGCCCAAAGACCGCAAGTACGCCAATAGCGCCATGGGCGATCTGGCCGGACAAAACCTGGCATCCAAATCCGTCGGATTGAGTTCGCTGCCTTTTGATCCCTTCACGCCTTATCTGAAAGACGCAGCCCCCATCCGCGTCAATGGCAATGAGGCCATGGCAGGGGTAGGTAATTACGCCAACCGCGCATCGACCAAGCAAACCGAGCACACCTACTCGCTGATGGTCCATATGTCCGAGTCGCTGGGCGTCAATTGCACCTACTGTCACAACACGCGCAACTTTCAGGGCTGGGAGGAATCGCGTCCGCAACGGGTAACGGCATGGCATGGCATCCGTATGGCGCGTGATCTGAATAACGACTATATGGTCCCACTCACCGACAAGTTCCCGGCCGAACGCCTGGGACCCAAGGGGGATGTAGCCAAGGTCAATTGCACTACCTGCCACCAAGGCGCCTTCAAGCCGCTGTATGGCGCCGCGATGGCCAAAGACTATCCAGAGTTGCAGGCCCTGGCCAAGCCCTAAACTGGAAAAAAACCACAAGGCCTCCACACATTGCGGTGGAGGCCTTTTTATTTGGACACTTTGAACATGCAAGCCGCCAACGCGAGCAATGACAGCGACCAGACCATTGTGCTGGTGCTGGCCGACATTGCACCGGCCTCGCGTGTGTGGGGGTGGACGCGCATTGTCAGAGGCCCTAGCCCGTGGCTCGCGTATGACGGCGTGCGCTTTGCCAAAGTACTGGGCAGTGGCTATGAAGGCGGATTCGGTCTCAAACCCAGTAGCTCGCGCCAGGGGCTTTTTTTGGTGTTTCATACCGCACTGGCCGCTGCTGATTTTCTGACGAACTCCGCCCTGCTGCAAGGCTACCGCGAACGTGCGCGCGAGTTATGTATCGTACAAATGCGCACCTGGTCGTGCCGGGGAAGCTGGGATGGCATGGCGCTGGATGTCACCACCAGTGCGCCCATGCAAGGCCCTATTGCCGCGCTGACACGCGCGTCTATCCAGGTGCGTAAAGCCTCGGCTTTTTGGCAACACGCGCCGCCTTCGCAAAGCGCGATCGAAAGCGTGCAAGGCGTGCAACTGGCCGTGGGCTTGGGCGAAGCGCCGTTTCTGCGCCAGGCAACGTTTACCGTGTGGGACAGTGTGGCGGCCATGGATGCGTATGCGCGCTCGGGGCCGCACCTAGAGGCCATCAAAGCAGCGGCGCAAAATCAGTATTTTTCAGAATCCATGTTCGCCCGCTTTGTTCCTATTTCCATAGAAGGTCGCTGGAAAGATCGCGACTATGGCTGACCCCTTACGCACCCGCCGCGTGGTGGTGGTGGGCGCGGGCATAGGTGGCCTGTGCAGTGCTTTGGTGCTAGCGCACCGGGGCTTGCACGTGACCTTGGTCGAGGCTGCAGCGACACCAGGCGGCAAGATACGCCAGACTCTGGTCGACGGCGTAGGTGTGGATGCCGGGCCCACGGTGTTTACCATGCGCTGGGTGCTGGAACAAATGCTGGCCGAGATGGGCACCTCCCTGGGCGATATCTTGACGCTGGAGCCCATCGGCGTGCTGGCCCGCCATGCGTGGCGCGACAGCGCGCAGCGTCTGGATTTGCTAGCCGATACCCAGGCCAGCGCCGATGCCATAGCGCGCTTTAGCAGCCCGCAAGAGGCCAAGCGCTTTTTAGGCTTTTGTCAACAAACCCGCGCGCTGTATCACGCGCTAGAAAAGCCCTATATCCGCAGCGAGCGGCCCAACTTGCTCAGCATGGTGGGCGACTTGGGTGCCGGTGGCCTGGCCACGCTGGCGGGCCTGGGGCCGTTTGCCAGCCTGTGGCGTAGCCTGGGACGGCATTTTCACGACCCGCGTTTACAGCAGCTCTTTGGCCGCTACGCTACCTATTGCGGCTCTTCGCCCTGGTCCGCGCCCGCGACCTTGATGCTGGTCGCACAAGTGGAGCTCGATGGCGTCTGGTCGGTGCAAGGCGGTATGTTCGCGGTGGCGCAGGCCTTGGCCACTCTAGGCGAACAACATGGCGTGCAGCCCCGCTATGGCCAGGCTTGCACACAAATTTTGTTAGCCAAGGGTCAGGTCAGCGGCGTGCAACTGGCCACGGGCGAAGTCATCCCCGCAGACGACGTGGTGTTCAACGGCGATGTGGCCGCGCTAGGCCAAGGCCTGTTGGGCGATGCGTTGCGCGCCTCGTTCAAACCCGTGCCTGCCGCAGCGCGCTCGCTGTCGGCATTTACCATGGCGATGCACGCCACTGCCAGTGGTTTTCCGCTGGTGCGGCACAACGTGTTTTTTGATAATGACTACCGCAGTGAGTTTGATGATATTTTTCAGCGCCGCAGGCTGCCGCGCCAAGGCACGGTGTATGTGTGCGCGCAAGACCGGCAAGACAGCGGCCTGGCGCAAAGCGGGCCGGAGCGCTTGCTGTGTCTGGTCAATGCACCGGCGGACGGCGACACCCACAGTTTTGATGCAGGGGAGATAGAGACATGCGAATCGAACAGCCTGGCCTTGATGCGCCACTGTGGCCTGGAACTGCAATGGCAGCCGCAGCAACGGGTGCGTACGCTGCCGCAGGACTTTGCACGCCTATTTCCAGGCAGCGGGGGCGCACTCTATGGACAGGCGACCCACGGCTGGATGTCGGCCTTTGCGCGGCACTCGGCACGCAGTCCGGTGCCGGGCCTGTACCTGGCGGGGGGCAGCGTGCATCCGGGGCCGGGCGTGCCGATGGCGGCCATGTCGGGCCGGTTGGCGGCCGCCACGCTAATGGCGCGCCACGATTCGACCAGCCGGTCGCGCCGGGTGCTTATCTCTGGTGGTATGTCGACGCGCTAAGCGACGACGGCCAGCACGGCCTGTCCATCATCGCCTTTGTGGGCAGCGTGTTCTCGCCCTATTACGCGCTGGCGCGCAAGCTGGGCGGTGGCGTGGCCGAGGCTGAAAACTTTTGTGCCCTCAACGTCGCGCTGTATGGCAAAGCAGGTAAACGCTGGGCCATGACCGAGCGCGGGCGATCGCAATTAGAGCGCAGCGCAGACCACTACCGCATAGGCCCGAGCAGCCTGCACTGGGATGGACAGGCACTGCACATAGCGTTTGACGAAATTAACGTACCCATCCCTATGCGTGTGCGTGGCCGCGTCACTGTGCGGCCCGAAGGCCTGTGCAGTTTTGTCACCCCGCTAGACAACGCAGGCCGCCACCGCTGGGGCCCGATAGCGCCCTGTTCCCGCGTGGAAGTGGAACTGGATAACCCCAGCGCGCGCTGGAGCGGACACGCTTACATGGACTCCAACGAAGGCGACGAGCCGGTAGAAAAAGGCTTTCGCGACTGGGACTGGGCGCGCGCCGAAATGGCCAATGGCGACACCGCCGTGGTCTACGACGTACGCCCCCGCGAAGGCCCGGGCCGCGTGGTAGCGCAACGCTTTGCCCGCAACGGGGAGACCACCGCTTTCGAAGCCCCGCCACGCCACGCGCTGCCCCACTCCGGCTGGCGCATACCGCGCGCTATGAGCAGCGAAACTGGCAGCACCCCGCAACTGGTCAGCACC
>CANKNK010000173.1 GCA_947483455.1 Comamonadaceae bacterium
GCGCGTCCGGCAAACAACAAAGCGGTTACGACCGGGCCCAGTTCACGCACCAGACTGAGCGCCACCAACAGACCTAGGGCCTCGGAGGAGCCATAGCGCTGCAAGGTGTAATAGCCCTGTAAGCCGAAAACAAAGCCCACAAACAAGCCAGAAAACGCAATGATGACCAGCGAGTAGTTGCCCAAAAAATGGATCTGGTCGCGGATCAGTCCAAAGCGTTGCAAACTGGACTTCAGGGTCAACAACAGGCGCACAAACAAGCGCGCGCCGTAGCCGATATGCGCCAACTTCTCGCGCACCGCAAAGCCTAGATCGCGCAAGGCTTGGGCCATCATGGTGCAGCCTCCGTGCCAAAGTCCTGCGCCATGTCGGGCGCCGGGTAATGAAAGCGCACCGGACCATCGGCCTGCGCGTGCACATACTGGTACACCAGCGGGTCGGTGCTTTCGCGCACATGCTGGGGCGTCCCTTCGGTGGCGACCCGGCCATTGGCCAGAATCACCACATGGTCGGCAATGCCAAATGTTTGCTCCAGTTCGTGCGATACAAAAATACTGGTCAGGCCCATGGTGTCGTTGAGCTGGCGTATCAGGTGGGCCGAGGTGCCCAGAGAAATCGGGTCCAGACCGGAAAAGGGTTCGTCATACATCACTAGCTCCGGGTCCAGCGCAATGGCGCGCGCCAAAGCGATGCGTCTGGCCATGCCACCGGAGACTTCGCTGGGCATCAGGTCGCGTGCGCCGCGCAAGCCCACCGCTTGTAACTTCATTAACACGATGTCGCGGATCAGGGGCTCGGGCAGCGCGGTGTGTTCGCGCAAGGGAAAGGCCACGTTGTCAAATACTGAGAGATCCGCAAACAAGGCGCCAAACTGGAACAACATACCCATACGGCGACGTGCTGCGTACAAAGCGCTTTGGTCCATAGCGCCGATATCTTGCCCATCGAACAATACCTGACCGCTTTGGGCCCGGATCTGACCACCGATAAGGCGCAGCAAAGTGGTTTTACCACCGCCGCTAGCGCCCATGAGCGCAGTCACTTTGCCCCGGGGCACGCTAAAGCTTGCTCCGTCCAAAATGAGGCGTTCGTGGTAAGCGAAGCTCAGTTGGTCTATACGTACTAGGGGGTCAGAGGCGGCAGGCATGCTATGCGATGGAATAGCCCCGCATCATAAGGGCTAGGCTCGCAAAAGAATTGCCCAAAAACGTCACTATCGGGTGGCCGACTCATACTTTTACCTAGATTTACCTACCCAGACCTGCGCCAGAGGATACGCTGCACAGCACGAACTGCGTCTTGGTAAGCGCCGCAAGGCAATCCTGTTGTCGTTGCAAATCATGTGCTTATGCACAGGCACCGGGTATACGCCGCACGCTCGCGTAGGCTTGTAGACCTTGCCTAACGTGGCAGCTCGCTGCTGCCCATCAGAAATTCATCGATCGCGCGCGCCGCCTGGCGGCCCTCGCGGATCGCCCAAACCACCAAGGACTGGCCGCGGCGCATATCCCCGGCTGCAAACACCTTGGCTACGTTAGTCACATAAGCGCCGGCCCCTTCCGTGGAGGCCTTGGCGTTGGAGCGGGTATCTTTCGCCACACCAAAGGCATCGAGCACGCTGGCGACCGGATGCACAAAACCCATGGCGAGCAGCACCAGGTCAGCCTGGTAGGTTTTTTCCGTACCCGCCACTTCCACCAATTTGCCGCCTTTTGCTTCCACCTGCACCGTCGTCAGGCTTTTGACTTTGCCTTTTTCACCCGCAAAAGACTTGGTAGACACCGCGAACTCGCGCACGCATCCTTCTTCGTGGCTAGAGCTGGTGCGCAATTTCAGCGGCCAGTAAGGCCAGGTAAGGGGCCGATCTTCCACTTCGGGCGGCTGCGGCATCACTTCAAACTGGGTGACGCTGGCAGCGCCATGGCGGTTGCTCGTACCTACGCAGTCCGAGCCGGTATCGCCGCCGCCAATAACGATGACATGCTTGCCGTCGGCACGCAATTGGCCGGGAAATTTATCGCCGGCATTGACTTTGTTTTGTTGGGGCAAAAATTCCATGGCGAAATGGATGCCGTCCAAGTCGCGGCCCGGTACCGGCAAGTCGCGCGACTGCTCGGACCCACCGGCAAGCAGCACTGCGTCAAAGTCTTGTTGTAATTGGGCTGCCGACACGGTTTGCTTGGCCCAGTTGGTCACTTTGGAGTCCTTGGGCCAATCGCCCACCAGCACACCGGTACGCACAATTACGCCTTCGGCTTGCAATTGCGCCATGCGCCGGTCGATGTGGCCCTTGTCCATTTTGAAGTCCGGAATGCCGTAGCGCAGCAGGCCTCCGACACGGTCATTTTTTTCAAACACGGTGACGGCATGGCCAACGCGCGCCAGTTGCTGCGCCGCTGCCAGACCGGCCGGACCAGAGCCAATCACGGCCACTTTTTTACCCGTTTGCTGCGCAGGTGGCTGGGCCTTCACCCAGCCTTCGGTCCAGGCACGGTCGATGATGGCATGCTCAATGGACTTGATGCCCACGGCATCGTCATTCACGTTCAAAGTACAAGCCGCTTCGCAAGGCGCAGGGCAAATACGGCCCGTGAACTCCGGGAAATTATTGGTGCTGTGCAAGACCTCGATAGCCGCCTTCCAGTCTTCGTGGAACACTAGATCGTTGAAGTCAGGGATGATGTTATTGACAGGGCAGCCACTGTTACAAAACGGTGTACCGCAGTCCATGCAGCGCGCACTTTGGGTCTTGGCCTGCTGGTCATCCAGACCGATCACAAACTCTTTGTAATTCTTTACGCGCTCGGGGACCGGCGCATAGCCCTCTTCGACGCGCGCAAATTCCATGAATCCGGTAATTTTTCCCATGATGCTAGTCCTGTGTAGTCGGTAATGCGCGCTTACACCGCTGCGCTGCGCTTGGCTTTGGGGGCTGAAGGAGCGCTTGCGCTTGCGGATTTTTTGGCATGGATCTCGCCCAAAGCGCGCTTGTATTCCAGCGGGAATACCTTGATAAATTTGCCGCGTGCGCTGTCCCATTGGTCTAGCAATTCGCGAGCGCGTTTGCTGCCGGTCCAACGGTTGTGGTCCTCTAGCAATTTGCGCAATTGCGCTTCATCGGATTGGCCACGGTGCCACACAGCTTTGTCGATCTGCGCCTCTTGCTCTTTGCTATTGAGCACGGGCTCCATGCTGACCATGGCCGTATTGCAGCGGCTCGCGAACTGGCCATCTTCGTCATACACGTAGGCGATGCCGCCGCTCATACCAGCGGCAAAGTTGCGTCCGGTTTTCCCTAAGACCAGCACGGTGCCGCCAGTCATGTATTCGCAGCCATGGTCACCCGTACCTTCGACGACCGCAGTGGCGCCCGACAGGCGAACTGCAAAGCGCTCACCGGCCACGCCGCTGAAGAATGCCTCGCCGCTGGTAGCCCCGTACATCACGGTATTGCCCACAATGGTGTTACGTATGGCTTCGCCCCGGAAATCAATGCTGGGGCGAACCACCACGCGACCGCCGGACAATCCTTTGCCGGTGTAGTCGTTGGCGTCGCCAATCAAATACAAGGTCACCCCGTTGCATAAAAACGCGCCGAAGGACTGGCCGCCCGTGCCTTCGAGCTGGATGCGGATGCTTTCATCAGGGAGGCCTTCAGGGTGCACCTTGGTAATCGCACCGGACAGCATGGCACCCACGGAGCGATTGACATTGCGCGCCACTTCCATGAACTGCACTTTCTCACCCTTGTCGATCGCGGCGCGGCTTTTCTCGATCAGGCGCACGTCCAGCGCTTTTTCCAAACCATGCGCCTGGGTTTCGTTGTGAAAGCGGGACACACTGGCAGGCACTTGCGGCTGCGCAAACAAGCGGCTGAAATCCAGGCCACTGGACTTCCAGTGGTCTATGCCTTTACGCATGTCCAGCAGATCGGCGCGGCCAATCAAATCGTCAAACTTACGAATACCCAGTTGCGCCATGATGTGGCGCACTTCTTCGGCCACAAAGAAGAAGTAATTGACGACATGCTCGGGCTTGCCAGAGAACTTTTTGCGCAGCACCGGGTCTTGCGTAGCCACGCCGACCGGGCAGGTGTTGAGGTGGCATTTGCGCATCATGATGCAGCCTTCGACCACCAGCGGCGCGGTGGCAAAGCCGAACTCATCGGCGCCTAGCAATGCGCCTATAGCCACATCGCGGCCGGTTTTCATCTGGCCATCCACCTGTACCCGGATACGGCTACGCAAGCGGTTGAGCACCAGGGTTTGCTGCGTCTCGGCCAGGCCGATTTCCCAGGGGCTGCCGGCGTGTTTGATGGAGGACCAGGGCGACGCGCCGGTGCCACCATCATGACCGGCGATCACCACATGGTCGGCCTTGCACTTGGCAACGCCTGCGGCAATCGTGCCCACGCCAATTTCAGACACCAGTTTGACACTGATGTCGGAATGGGGTGCGACGTTTTTCAGATCGTGAATCAATTGCGCCAGGTCTTCGATGGAATAGATATCGTGGTGTGGGGGCGGAGAGATCAGGCCGACACCGGGCACTGAGTAGCGCAGTTTGCCGATGTACTCGGACACCTTGCTTCCGGGCAACTGCCCGCCTTCGCCAGGCTTGGCGCCTTGGGCCATCTTGATCTGGATTTGGTCCGCGCTCACCAAGTATTCGGCTGTCACGCCAAAACGACCCGAGGCCACTTGCTTGATTTTGGAGCGCATCGAGTCGCCTGCTTGCAGGGCGTAATCGACCTCGAAAA
>CANKNK010000174.1 GCA_947483455.1 Comamonadaceae bacterium
AATTGATTTGGAGTCGCCTGAGCAAGGAGTGGCAAGACAGTGCGGCTGAGCGTCTGGAGGTATGCACCCCCTTTAAGTGGCAAACCCCGCAAGTCCTGTCGGCGATGGCCTGTGCGAAAGGCGCTTGTGGTAGCGACGACGTGAAGTTCTATGTATCGCGCGACGGCAAAGTCGGTGTCGATGTAACGGACAAGGGCACCTGCACCCAAGCGTCCGAAGAAGGTTTTGCCCCGGCTGAACTGCTCTGCTCGCGTTGACTTGAGCGAGCGGGCTTAGCCCAATGTACGGCCAAAGAAATGCAAGGTTCGGTCCCAGGCCTGTTGCGCCCAGACCGGGTCGTATTGGGTTGCGGGAATGCGCGCCGGGCCGACAGCGGTTTCGTTGGCAAACGCGTGGTGCGCCAGGTAGCGGTGGAATTCAAAATCAACTTGGGCCGCGTTGAGTTTTTCTTCTAAAGCATCGACGGTAGCGATTTTGAAAAACGCATCTTGCGTGGCCCAGTGGCCCATCAGGGGTACGCGGATTTTGCTGGCGTCGAGGTAATCCAAGGGCGGGCAGCCGTACCAAGTTACACCGGCGTCGATCTCGGGCGATTGGCTGAGCGACAGCAAGGTGAGCGCACCGCCCATGCAAAAGCCGGTCACGCCCACTTTGGAGGCGCGCGATTTGAGATATTGCACCGCACCGCGAATGTCTTGTGAGGCGGCATCGCCAAAGTCCAGCGCATCCATCAGATGGTGAGCCTCTTCGGCCTCGACGGTGGATTTACCTCGGTACAAATCTGGCACCAGGGCTTGAAATCCAGCAATCGCCAGGCGGTCGGCTACGCCACGTATCTGGTCATTCAGTCCCCACCATTCCTGAATGACCACGATGGCCGGGGCATTGCTTTTGCCCGCTGGCTCGGCCAGATAGCCTTGCAGTTCTTTGCCGTCGGGACGTTGGAAGCTGACGATGTGGCCCATTGGTTGCTCCTCGTGAATGAGGATATCTTAGCGCCCCAAATCCGCAGGGTTTCCAAGCCAAGGGGTGCATGCGGTCATCGGCCTCCTGTATATTGCTGAAGCCCTATAGGCACAGCCTGCATGCCCATTGCAGAACCCACATTGCATCCTTAGAAGTATCACCATGCCACGTCAATCCGCCCAAGACTTTGATCAAGAACTTTTAATCCTTTTTGATGCCTACGTGCACGGTAGCATCGATAGGCGTGGATTTTTGCAAGCGGCGCAAAAGTTTGCCGTAGGCGGCGCCACGGCGGCCGGGCTGTTGGCGGCGCTGAGCCCGGACTTTGCGCTAGGGCAGGTGATTGCCAAAGACGATGCGCGCATCCGCAGCGAGTGGCTGCAATATGCCTCGCCCAGCGGCTCGGGCACTATGCGGGGCTATTTGGTGCGGCCTGCTGGAGCCACTGGCAAATTACCAGCGGTACTGGTGGCCCATGAAAACCGGGGCCTCAATCCGCATATCGAAGACATTGCGCGGCGCCTGGCGCTGGCAGGCTATATGGCTTTTGCGCCGGATGCACTCACGCCACTGGGTGGCTATCCGGGCGATGAGGACAAGGCGCGTCAACTGTTCGGTCAGCTCGACCAGGCCAAGACCTTAGAGGATTTTTTGGCCGCTGCCGCTTTGCTGTCCAGCCGTGGCGACGCGACGGGCAAGATGGGTGTGGTGGGCTTTTGCTGGGGTGGTGGCATGGCGCACCGCTTGGCTACGCGCTTGCCGCAACTGGCTGCTGCGGTGCCTTTTTATGGCGATGTGCCCGCCGCTGCGGAAGCGGCCAAGGTCAAGGCTCCGCTGCTCTTGCATTTCGCGGGCACCGACGACCGTATCAACAAAGCCTGGCCACCTTATGAAGAGGCATTGAAGGCGGCAGGTGTAGCGATGACGGTGCACCACTATCCCGGCACGCAACACGGCTTTAACAACGACACCACGCCACGCTTTGACGCCGCTGCGGCGGCCCAGGCCTGGGAGCGCAGCTTGGCGTTTTTTGCCACCACGCTGCGGGGCTGAACCGGCACCTAGGCCAGCGAAAACCCGTCCTGGCTAAAGGGAGTGCGGCGCAGGCGCACGCCCGTGGCAGCAGCGATGGCGTTGGCAATGGCCGGCGTAATCGGCGCATAGGGCGGCTCGCCCAAGCCGCCCCATACCTCGCCGCCACTCGGTACCAACACGGATTTGATGGTCGGTATTTGGCGCAGCTGGACCAAGGGGTAATCCGCCAAATTGCTTTGTGTCACCCGCCCATCCTGGATATTGATCTCGTTCATAAATATGCTGGACAAGGCATAGCTGACATTGCCTTCAATTTGCGCGCGCGCCGAATCCACATTGGCCACCTGCCCACTGTCCACCGCGATCGTGATCTGATGCAGCGTGACGGATTTTTGCTTGGACACGGATAACTCCACCACGCAAGCGGCATAGCTGCCATAAGCGTCTTGCACGGCCAGGCCTTGAAAGCGGCCCGCTGCCAGCTTGGCGCCCCAGTTGGCTTCGCGGGCGGCGGCCTCTAAGACCTTGTAGTCGCGCCCGCCTGCGGGCAATAGCTCCAGGCGGCCGCGCAGCGCGTCTTTGCCCGCTGCATGCAGCACTTCATCTAAAAAACTCTCGCGTGCAAAGGGGTTTTGCGAGTGGTACACCGAACGCCAAAAACCCACCGGCACATTGATCTGGCACATGCCGTGGCGCAGGTCCAGGTGCGCCACTTGGTAAGGCATGTCGTGAAACGATTCTCCCGCCTGAAAATCCTGTCCATTTTTTAGGGAAGCGGGGCGGATTTTTTCCAACAAAGATTGCGATGCCAGGCGTGCTTGCCAAGCCAGCACGCGTCCTTCTTTGGACACTACGGCGCGTTGGCGATAAAGCGCAGCCGGGCGGTAAAAGCCATGTTGCATATCCTCTTCGCGCGACCAGAGCAACTGCACCGGCGTGCCGCCCAGCTCGCGGGCGATCAACACGGCTTGGCGCACAAAGTCTTGGGATGCGCCGCGCCGCCCGTAGCCGCCACCCAGGTAGGGCCGGTGGACCGTCACGTTTTCCACCGGCAAGCCCAGGGTTTTGGCCGCTTCATGGAGGCTGGCTTCTGCGCTTTGCGTCGGCGCCCAGACTTCCGCCAAGTCGCCCTTCACCCAGGCGGTGCAATTTTGCGGCTCTAAAGTGAAATGGTTCAGGTAGGGCGTGAAATAGTCCGCCTCCATGGTTTTGTACTCTGCCGCTTGGCTACCCGTGGCGGCGGCCCAGGTGGCTTCAAAGTCGCCTTCGCTGCGCAGACTGCGCGCTGCCAACACCCCGGCTTGCAGGGTTTGTGCAATCGCCTGGTCGTCCAACTTTTCGTTGCCACGGTAGTCCCAGACGACTTTGACCGCTTTGAGCGCTTGCTGCGCGCGCCACCAGTTGTCGGCGACCACGGCCACGAAGTCCGGCCCGGTCACTACTTTTTTGATACCGCGCCGCGTCAGTACCGCCGCGCTGTCCACCGACTTGGGCACTCCGCCAAAGACCGGACACTGCGACAGCGCGGCATACAGCATGCCGGGCACCCGTACATCAATGCCGTATATGGCGATACCGTCGCACTTGGCCGGAATATCAAAGCGCTTGAGCGGCTTGCCAATCAGCGTCCATTGCTCCGGGCTTTTGAGCACGATGTCGCTTGGCGCCTTTTGCGCTGCAGCGGCTGCGGCCAGTTCGCCATAGCTGGCGCTGCGTTTGCTGGCGGGGTGCTTGACCATACCTTGTTTGGCAACGAGTTCGCTCACCGGCACCCCCCAGCGCTGCGCGGCCGCGAGCTTGAGCATTTCGCGCGCAGTGGCACCTGCTTTGCGCATGACCAGTTGCGAGTCGCGTGTACCCCGGCTGCCACCGGTGCTAAAGGTGATGTAGACCTTGTTGCGGGCGATATGTTCATTGACCGAGGCGAACTCCATACGCACATCGTCCCAGCGGCATTCCAGTTCTTCGGCCAGCATCATGGGCAGGCTGGTGCTGGTGCCCTGTCCCATTTCGGAGCGGGACACCTGGCAGAACACGCGGTTGTCGGGGCTGATGCGAATCCAGGCATTGATGTCGGCCGCGCCTGCTTGCGGCCCGTCGGTGGCCAGTTTGTCCGCGACAGCCGGGGGCAGGTAAAAGCCCAGGCTCAGGCCACCGGCCCAGGCGGCCACGGCGCCTGCACTGGTCTGCTTTAAAAAGCCTCGGCGCGAAGCCTTGACCGGTTCGATTTGCATTTGCGCATCGCTGGGGCTGGTGGTGTGCGTTGCCATAGTGTTCCCCCGTTCAGAGCTTGGCAGCGGCTTTGATGGCCGACTTGATGCGCGGGTAGGTGCCGCAGCGGCACAGATTGGTGATCGCCGCATCGATGTCCGCATCGCTAGGACGCGGCTTGCGGGCCAGCAAGGCGGTGGCCGCCATCAACATGCCGGACTGGCAGTAACCGCATTGCGGCACTTGTTTTTCTATCCAGGCTTTTTGCAGGGCCGATTTGCCGCCCAAACCCTCGATGGTGGTGACTTTGCGTCCGCTGGCCACGGCCACCGGGACACCGCAAGCGCGCACCGGTTCGCCGTCGATCAGCACAGTGCAAGCACCACATTGCGCCACCCCGCAGCCATATTTAGTGCCCGTGAGGCCTATTTCATTTCGGATGGCCCACAGCAAGGGCATGTCCGGCTCAATATCTAAGTCCACGGCCTTGCCGTTGAGTTTGAATTGCATGGCTATGT
>CANKNK010000175.1 GCA_947483455.1 Comamonadaceae bacterium
GGCCGGTTTTACATCTTCATCCCAAGTCAACATAATGGTTCCAATATTTCTAAATTAATACGGCGCGATCTGGCATAGCAGCCCTGTTGTGATTTCGCGCTGTGATTTCAATTCCGTCATGTGTATCGCTGCGGCTTCACTGGCAAGATTCACAGGTGGGGTCGTCTACTCCGCAGAATTTAATATCCGTCGCCGCGTTGCTGCTCAATTCCATTTGCTGCTGCGCCACCGCCGCTGCCGCTTCGAGTAAAGACACACCCGAAGACGCAGTCGATTGCGCGGAGGACACCGAGTTCATTCGGCCCGAGCTGATGGTGGATTTCTCCGCATGGGTGGCCGACATAGTGCGCAAATAATAGGTGGTTTTCAAACCACGCAACCAAGCCAATTTGTAGGTCTCGTCCAGTTTTTTACCCGATGCACCGGCCATGTAAATATTGAGCGACTGGGCTTGGTCGATCCACTTCTGGCGACGCGCTGCGGCTTCCACCAACCAACGGGTTTCCACTTCAAACGCGGTGGCATACAACTGCTTGATCTCATGCGGCACCCGATCCATGGGGCTGAGTGAGCCGTCAAAGTGTTTCAAGTCCATCACCATCACGTCATCCCACAAGCCAATGCGTTTGAGATCGCGCACCAGGTAACTGTTGACGACGGTGAATTCGCCCGACAAATTCGATTTGACCGACAAATTGCCAAAGCAAGGCTCGATAGAGGCGTCCACGCCGATGATGTTAGAAATGGTGGCCGTTGGCGCGATAGCCACGCAGTTGGAATTGCGCATGCCGTCTTTGGCAATTTTGCGGCGCAGCGTGTCCCAGTCCATGGTTGACGAGCGATCCACCTCGACATAGCCGCCGCGCTCCTTGGCCAACATGTCCAGCGTATCCAAAGGCAGGATGCCACGGTCCCACAAAGAGCCCTTGAAGCTGGAGTAGCTGCCACGTTCACGTGCCAACTCCGTCGATGCCCAGTAGGCGTAATAGCTAACGGCCTCCATGGACGTATCGGCAAATTGCACCGCCGCGTCGCTGGCATAAGGGATGCGCAAGGCGTACAGGCTATCTTGAAAAGCCATGACACCCAGGCCCACTGGGCGGTGGCGCACATTGGAGTCACGCGCTTTTTTAACCGCGTAGTAATTGATATCAATCACGTTATCGAGCATGCGCATGGCAGTGGTAATGGTGCGCTTGAGCTTGTCATGGTCCAAGGTGCCGTCTTTGATGTGCTGCAGCAAATTGACCGATCCGAGATTGCAAACCGCCGTTTCCGTATCCGAGGTATTGAGCGTGATTTCGGTACACAAATTGCTTGAATGGACCACGCCGGCGTGCTGCTGGGGCGAGCGGATATTGCAAGCATCCTTGAAAGTAATCCAGGGATGGCCGGTTTCAAACAACATGGTCAGCATCTTGCGCCACAGGTCGCTAGCTTCCAAGGTGCGCGAAGGTTTGATTTCCCCGCGTGCGGCTTGCTGCTCGTAGGCCACATAGGCGGTCTCAAATTCGACGCCGAATTTGTCATGTAAATCAGGCACATTGGACGGAGAAAACAAGGTCCATTGGCCTTTTTCCATCACGCGGCGCATGAACAAATCGGGAATCCAGTTCGCCGTATTCATGTCGTGGGTACGGCGGCGGTCGTCGCCCGTGTTCTTGCGCAACTCCAGAAACTCTTCAATATCCAGGTGCCAGGTTTCCAGGTAGGTACACACCGCGCCTTTGCGCTTGCCGCCCTGGTTCACCGCCACAGCCGTGTCATTGACCACTTTAAGGAAGGGCACCACACCCTGGGATTCTCCATTGGTGCCTTTGATGCGCGAACCGAGCGCTCGCACCCGCGTCCAATCGTTGCCCAGGCCACCGGCAAACTTGGACAACAAGGCGTTTTCCTTGATGGATTCGTAGATGCCATCTAAATCGTCAGGCACTGTAGTCAGGTAGCACGAGGACAATTGCGAGCGCAAGGTACCGCTATTGAACAAGGTCGGCGTGCTCGACATGAAGTCAAACGAGGAGAGGACCTCATAAAACTCGATCGCACGGGCTTCGCGTTCGGTTTCATTGAGCGACAGGCCCATGGCAACGCGCATAAAAAAGGCTTGCGGCAATTCAATACGGGTCTTGTGGTGGTGCAGAAAATAGCGGTCATACAAGGTTTGCAGACCCAGGTAGTCAAATTGCTGGTCGCGCTGTGCATGCAGGGCGCGCGCCAAACGCTCGAGATCGAAATGCAAGAGCTTTTCGTCGAGCAACTCGTATTGCACGCCTTTTTTGATGAAGTCGGGAAAGTAATCGACATAGGCCTGCTGCATACCCGCGGCCGGAACATCCTGACCCAATACTTCGCGCGAAATCGTATGAAATAGGAGGCGGGCAGTGGCGTAGGTGTAATCAGGGTCTTTTTCAATCAGGGTGCGGGCGGCCAAAATAGACGCCTTGTACACCTCATCAACGGGCACGCCGTCATACAGATTACGCAAAGTCTCGGCGATGATGGGCTCGGCCTTCACATCGGCACCCAAATTCGAACAGGCGTTGCGAATGCGCTCAGTCAATGCCGCCATATCCAAGGCGACGCGCTGGCCACGGTCTACAACATGTAAAACAGGCGCAGCAGGCGCTGCTTGGACCTGTTGCTTGGCGCGCTCCTGCGTACGTCTTTCGCGGTACAAGACATAGGCGCGTGCCACCTCATGGTGGCCGCCACGCATCAAGCCGAGTTCTACCTGGTCCTGCACGTCCTCGATGTGGAACGTTCCACCACCGGGTCGCGAGCGCATCAGCGCGCGAATCACTTGCTGCGTCAACGCATCCACCGTCTCGCGCACACTGGCCGAGGCCGCGCCTTGGGTGCCATGCACGGCCAGCGAGGCCTTCATGATGGCGACCGCAATTTTGTTTGGCTCGAAAGGCACTACCGAGCCATTGCGGCGGATGATCTGATAACTTGTCAGGGCATTAGGGATGGTTTCATTCGAAAACTGGGCGCTCTGGGGTACCGCCATCGCGGGCGCCTGGGAAAGAGTCGAAATTGATTGCATGATTTGCTTTTTTTTGATCCGAATAGAGGTCAACGAAGTCCGGCTGGATGAGGCGCGGTGAGATACATGGTGGGCATAGTCCGCAGCCTGACCACACTATATATGGTGTGCGCCCGGCTGGCAAGCCACTACCGGTAGTGTACTGGCTCTGATTTCGATAAAAATAGTGTGAAAGGCGAAAGCTGGCCAAGCAACGACCCCAGTGCCCATTTTTTGCGATCAGGTGTACCGCCCGCGAGGCCTTGTATTTCGGTACTTTCAGCGACTCCATGTTGGCGACGCTGGGGGTTTGCGGGGATTCACAGGCTTACAGCACCAACAGCTTTGACTTTGCGGATAGGGCCCCGAGCCGCACGCACTGTTTTGGGGCTTGTTGCGGAAAACCCAAAGACTGAATTTTTTTAACAGGCCGGCAATGCTAATTTCAATTGCGTGGCCACATCCACCAAACGACGCCATTCAAAACCTGGTCCCGGATCACATTTGCGACCGGGCGCCACATCGCTATGGCCCGCAACATGGCGCACGGGGTAGTGTTCAGACAAGTCGATCAGCAGTGTGCGTAGGCCGGCGTATTGGGCAGGCTCAAAAGTCTGGCCCTCTAAACCTTCAAGCTCAATGCCAATCGAAAAGTCATTGCAGTTATCGCGCCCTTGAAAAGACGACACCCCGGCATGCCAAGCCCGCTGGTCACAGCTAACAAACTGCCACAAAGCACCATCACGGCGAATAAAAAAATGGGCCGATACCTGCAGACCCCGGATGGACTGGAAATAAGGATGGGCCTCCCAGTCCAGCGTATTGGTAAACAAGCGTTCTACCGCGTCCCCTTCGTAAACACCTGGCGGCAAACTAATGGAATGCAGCAGCACCAAATCGAGTACTGCACCCGTGGGCCTGACACCGCAGTTGGGCGAAGCGCAATGCCGCGCGCCCGCGTACCAACCCAGGCTCCAGCGCGGACCATCCGGGGCAAGGGGTGGGTCCACGGGCTTCAAAGCAAATTCCTCGGGGGAGGCGCCCAGGCCGGCTCAGGACTCATGGAGCCGCTGGTGTGCGGCACTGCAATACACGCCGGACGCTCCTTGCGTGGCCTCGTGAGCGACCACATGCGTGCCGCAATGGCTGCAGGCCAGCATTTCGATAGGTCGCTGGGGTGAACCGGCTTTGGGCTCACGGTCTTTGGCTGCCCGGTGGGTACGCCACTGCCACGCAATCAGTAAAGCGAGCAGCAGCAGTAGTAAATACTTCATGCCGACCGACCCAAAATCACTTCCAAGACAAAGCGCGAGCCCACATAGGCCAAAAACAAAAAGCCAGTTCCCGCATACAAGAGATAGACCGCCCGCTTACCACGCCAGCCAAAGCGTGAGCGCCCTAGCAGCAACACCGCAAAGGTCAGCCAGGACAAAACGGAAAAAACGGTTTTGTGGTCCCAGCGCCAGGCATGGCCATGTCCATAGACCAAGTCACCGAACATATAGCCTACGACCAGCGTGGCTGACAACAAGACAAAACCCGCGGCGACAAAACGATACGTGAGCCGCTCTAAGGTGAGCAGGGGCAGCCCGCTGTGGGTTTCCACACCCATACGCATACGCGCTTCAGCCCGGGTCATAAACCAGGCATGGACGGCCGCTACGCCAAACAAGCCGTAACAGGAAATGGCCA
>CANKNK010000176.1 GCA_947483455.1 Comamonadaceae bacterium
GGCATCGACCACCGGTTTTGACGACGGCCCGCCCTTGGTGACCGGCGCGCAAATTGGCGACTCGGGCACTGGCTTGCATTTGGCGCTGGGCATTGTGGCGGCGCTGTACCAGCGCAACAGCTCCGGGCGTGGCCAAAAAGTACTGGCGCCTATGCAAGACGCGGTGCTCAACCTGTGCCGCGTCAAGCTGCGCGACCAGCAGCGCCTGGACCGTACCGGCACCATGAACGAGTACCCGCAATACCCGGATACGCCTTTCGGCGACGCCGTGCCCCGCGCTGGCAATGCCTCGGGCGGCGGGCAACCCGGCTCTATCCTCAAGTGCAAAGGCTGGGAGACCGACCCCAACGCCTATATTTACTTTATTACCCAAGCGGCCGTATGGCCTGCGGTGTGCAAAGTGATTGGCCAAGAAGATTGGATTACCCACGCCGACTACGCGACGCCCCCGAAGCGCTTGCCGCATTTGAAGAAAATTTTTGCGCGCATTGAAGAGTGGACCATGACCAAAACCAAGTTCGAGGCCATGGACATCCTGAACCAGTTTGACATTCCTTGCGGGCCGATTTTGTCGATGAAGGAAATCGCCGAAGAGCCTTCGCTGCGGGCCACTGGCACCGTGGTGGAAGTGGACCACCCCGAGCGCGGCAAGTACCTGACGGTGGGCAACCCGATCAAGATGTCCGACAGTATTACCGAAGTCACGCGCTCACCACTGCTTGGCGAGCACACCGACGAGGTACTGGTGCAATTGGGCTACTCGGCTGCTGACATCGGCGCGCTGCGCGAAGCCAAAGTTATCTAAGAAACGCGACGCGGCCCGGCGTCGCCACTACGAGGTTGGAAGTCATGAGAATCGTGCTTATCGGTCAACAGGATTTCGGCAAAGCCGCCTTAGAAGCGTTTTTGGCGCGGGGCGACGAGGTGGTGGGCGTGTTTTGCCGCCCGGAAAAACCGGGCACCAAGCCGGACGCCTTGCGCGTGGAAGCGCAAGCGCGCGGTTTGCAAGTATTTCAGCTCGACAAGTTAACAGGCGATGACGCGCACCAGGCCATGCAAGCCCTGGCGCCTGACCTGGGGGTGATGGCCTATGTGGTGCAGTTTGCGCCGCAATCGCTACTGAAGGTCCCCAAGCACGGCACCATTCAGTACCACCCTTCGCTGCTGCCCAAATACCGCGGGCCGTCGGCCATTAGCTGGGCCATGTCGCGCGGCGAGAAAGAAACGGGCCTCACCATCTTTCGGCCCAGCGACGGCTTGGACGAGGGCCTGGTGATTTTGCAAAAACGCTGCGACATTGGCCCGGACGAAACATTGGGCGAGCTGTATTTCAACAAGCTGTTTCCGCTGGGCGTTAGCGCCTTGTTGGAAGCTGCGGACGCCGTGGTGGCGGGCACGCACCAGGAAATTGCGCAGGATGAATCGCAGGCGAGCTACGAGGGCTGGTTTTTAGCCGCCGAGTCGCAAATCCACTGGCACAACCATATCGACGTGGTCTATGACTTGGTACGTGCCTGCAACCCAGCGCCAGGCGCCTGGACGATGGCCGACGGAAAGAAGGTTTTTATCTTTGACTGCCGCAAACACCGCATCGGGCGCTATGGCGATAGCAAGGGTAAACCCGGTGAAATTACCTTGGTTACCGAGGGGTCGATATTTGTCAGCACGCAGAGCGGGCAGATCGAGGTGCTGAAATTGCGCGCCGACGATGGAAAAAAAATGGGCGCGGGTGACTATGCACGCGCCAATGGCCTGGTCGCCGGAAGTCGGCTAGGCTGACGCCTTATTGGCACTGCGGGGGTGGGGCGCGCAGGGCCCCGGTCAAACGGAAATTTTTTTTATTACACGAGGAGACACCATGAAACTGAAGAACCTTATTCGCGCAACGCAGACCGCAGTGGTGCTGGCCATGGCCAGCTTTTTGGCACCGGCCCAAGCTTGGGAGCCGACCAAACCGATCGAGTTTGTAGTACCCGCCGGCACTGGCGGTGGCGCTGACCAAATGGCGCGCTTTCTGCAAGGCGTGGTAGCTAAAAACAAGCTCAGCCCGCAGCCCATCATCGTGGTCAATAAGTCTGGTGGCGCGGGCGCCGAGGGCTTTCTGGACGTCAAGGGTGACAAGGGCAATGGACACAAAATCATCATCACCTTGTCCAACCTGTTCACCACACCACTGGCCACAGGCGTACCGTTTAACTGGCGCGACCTGACGCCAGTGCAAATGCTGGCGCTGGACAATTTTGTGCTGTGGGTCAATGCAGAGACACCATACAAAAACACCAAGGATTTTGTGACTGCACTTAAGGGCCAGCCCGATAAGTCGTTCAAGATGGGCGGTACCGGCTCCAAGCAGGAAGACCAGATCATCACCGTGCTGATGGAAAAGTCCATGGGCAAGAAGATGATTTACATCCCCCTCAAAGGCGGCGGTGATGTGGCGGTGCAGCTGGTGGGCAAACATATTGACTCCACCGTGAACAACCCGATCGAGGCCGAATCGCATTGGCGTTCGGGTGCCCTGCGTCCGCTGTGCGTCATGGACAAAGAAAAGCTACCCTACAAAGTGAAGCTGACCGCAAGCGAGTCCTGGAACGACATCCCGACCTGCACATCGGCCGGTATGCCCGTGGAATACCTGATGCTGCGTGGCATCTTTATGCCCCCGGGCGTATCCGACGACCAGGTGAAGTTTTACCTGGACTTGTTCAAAAAAGTACGCGCGCTGCCCGAGTGGAAAGACTTTATGGAAAAAGGCGCATTCAAACAGACCGCGCTGACGGGCCAGGAGTATTTCGATTGGCTTGGCAAAAACGAACAACTGCACCGCGAACTCATGAAAGAAGCGGGCTTTATCGCCAACTGATATTGGACCACTGAACGGGAATTTGCAATGACAACACCTCATGATGAATCAGGGGACGCGCACCCAGAGGGCGCGGCCACCCTGACACGCGGCCCGGAGCTGGTAGTAGGCCTTGTGCTGATGGCCATTGCCGGCATGGTGATTACTGACAGCCTGCGGGTCGGCACCGGCTGGGGCGACGAAGGGCCGCGCTCTGGCTATTTCCCGTTCTACATCGGTCTGTTTTTATTGGCCGCGAGTGCATTTATCGTGCTCTCCACGCTGCTGAAATGGGGTAAATCTCGGGCGGTATTTGCGACTCGCGAAGAACTGGTGCCCGTGTTCCAAATGCTGGTACCTATGGTGATTTACGTGGTGGCCATGGTGTACCTGGGCATTTACCTGCCCTCGGCCATCCTGATCGGCTACTTTATGCGGCACCACGGCGGTTTTGCCTGGCCGGCCAGCATCAGCGTGTCGGTGGGTGTGCCTTTGGTGTTTTTTCTGGTATTTGAAAAATGGTTCCTGGTGCCGCTACCCAAGGGCCCGATTGAAAACATGCTGGGGCTCTAATGGACGAAATTAACAATCTGTTCAATGGCTTTGCAGTTGCGCTGACGCTGCCCAATATTGCCTACATGCTCATTGGCATCACCCTGGGCGTGCTCATTGGAGTGCTGCCCGGGCTGGGTGGTGCCAATGGCATCGCCATCTTGCTGCCGCTGACCTTTTCGATGAACCCGACCTCGGCCATCATCATGCTCTCCTGTATTTACTGGGGCGCCTTGTTTGGCGGGGCGATCACCTCGATTTTGTTCAACATCCCAGGCGAACCCTGGTCGGTAGCCACCACCTTTGACGGCTACCCCATGGCCCAGCAAGGCAAAGCGGCGCAGGCGCTGACGGCGGCATTTACCTCGTCCTTCATCGGCGCATTTTTTGCGGTAGCGCTAATTACCTTTTTGGCGCCGGTGCTGGCCAAGTTCGCCCTCAACTTCGGGCCTGCCGAATACTTTGCGGTGCAACTGCTCACGTTTTGCAGCTTTGTGGGTATGAGCAAGGAACCACCGGCCAAGGTCATTGCCGCCATGATGCTGGGCTTTGCGCTGGCGGCAGTGGGTATGGACAGTGTGACCGGGCAATTGCGCATGACCTACGACTTTCCGGTACTGCTCAAGGGCTTTGACTTTTTGATAGCGGTGATCGGCCTGTTTGGTATCGGCGAAATTTTGCTGACCATGGAAGAAGGCCTGGCCTTTAAGGGCAAGTCCGCCAAGCTCAACCCCAAAGTGGTGTGGGAGACCTGGAAGACCTTGCCCCGCTACTGGCTGACCTTTTTGCGCTCCACGGCCATCGGCTGCTGGATGGGCATCACCCCAGGCGGCGCCACGCCAGCGTCGTTTATGAGCTATGGCATTGCACAACGCATGTCCAAAGAGCCGGAAACCTTCGGCAAGGGCCAAATTGAGGGCGTGCTGGCGCCCGAAACGGCTGCGCACGCGGCGGGCACTTCGGCGCTGTTGCCCATGCTAACCCTGGGCATTCCCGGCTCGCCTACAGCTGCCGTGTTGCTGGGCGGCCTGATGATTTGGGGCCTGCAACCGGGCCCTATGCTGTTTGTCGAGCACAAAGACTTTGTCTGGGGCTTGATTGCATCGATGTACCTGGGCAATATCGTCGGGCTCTTGGTGGTGCTGACTACCGTGCCCTATTGGGCTGCGTTTTTGCGCATACCCTTCTCGGTGATCGCACCGGTGATTGTGGTGATCTGCGCCATCGGGGCCTATACCGTGCACAGCGCCATGTTTGACGTGGTGATGATGATGGTCTTTGGCGTGGTGGGCTATTTGTTCAAAAAGCTGAAGTACCCGA
>CANKNK010000177.1 GCA_947483455.1 Comamonadaceae bacterium
CCATGCAATTGGCCAAACCCCTCAAAAGCAATCCGCGCCAGGTCGCCGAGCAATTGCGTGCACTGCTGTTGGCGCAAACCGCTTTCGTGCAGTGGGTACAAGATATTGACATTGCCGGGCCGGGCTTTATCAATATGCGCCTGTCTGCTGCGGCCAAGCAACAGGTGGTGCAGGAAATTTTGCAAACTGCGACCGGCTTTGGCAAGCAAGCAGCCAACGGTCAGCGTGTGCTGGTGGAATTTGTGTCGGCCAATCCGACCGGGCCTTTACATGTAGGCCATGGACGCCAGGCCGCGCTGGGCGATGCGATCTGCAATTTGCTGCAAACCCAAGGCTGGGACGTATACCGCGAGTTTTATTACAACGATGCCGGTGTGCAAATCAACACCCTGGCCACCAGCACGCAGTTGCGCGCGCGCGGCATGCGCCCGGGCGACGCCGGCTGGCCCACCGACCCCGAGGACCCCGCGAGCAAAGCGTTTTACAACGGCGACTACATCGCCGACATAGCCCAAGACTTCAAAGCCGGCAAGACGGTGGTATCGGACGACCGGCAATTCACCGCCAGCGGCAATATTGAAGACTTGGACAATATCCGCGAATTTGCCGTGGCCTATTTGCGCCGCGAGCAGGACCTGGACCTCAAAGCCTTCGCCCTGCACTTTGACAACTACTACCTAGAAAGCAGCTTGTACAGCAGCGGACGCGTCGCTGCGGCAGTGGAAAAACTGCAAGCGGCCGGGAAAACCTATGCGCAAGACGGCGCCTTGTGGCTGCGCTCGACCGACTATGGCGACGACAAAGACCGCGTCATGCAAAAGCGCGACGGCAGTTACACCTATTTTGTGCCAGATGTGGCCTACCACATCGCCAAATGGGAGCGGGGATTTAGCAAAGTGGTCAACATCCAGGGCACGGACCACCACGGCACGATTGCGCGCGTGCGCGCCGGTTTGCAAGCGGCGGGTGTGGGCATACCGCAGGGCTACCCCGACTATGTCCTGCACACCATGGTGCGCGTGGTGCGCGGCGGCGAGGAAGTGAAAATTTCCAAACGCGCTGGCAGCTATGTCACGCTGCGCGACCTGATTGAATGGACCAGCGCCGATGCCGTGCGCTTTTTTCTACTTAGCCGCAAACCCGATACCGAATACACCTTCGACGTGGACCTGGCGGTGGCAAAGAACAACGACAACCCGGTGTATTACGTGCAGTATGCACATGCGCGCATTTGCTCGGTGCTGGCGGCCTGGGGTGGTGACAGTGCAAAACTGGCGACGGCAGACCTGGGCCCGCTGACCAGCCCACAAGCCCAAGCGCTCATGTTGCTGCTGGCCAAATACCCCGATATGCTGAGCGCGGCAGCGCAAGACTTTGCACCGCACGATGTGACTTTTTACCTGCGCGAACTGGCCGCCTGCTACCACAGCTATTACGATGCCGAGCGCATTTTGGTCGACGAAGAGCCGGTTCGCCTGGCACGCCTGGCCCTGGTGGCCGCCACTGCGCAGGTATTGCACAATGGCCTGGCGGTGCTCGGGGTGAGCGCACCGCGCAAAATGTAATTATTCAAGGCAGCAAGACATGCAAAAACAACGCGGCGGAACCTTTTTGGGTTTTGTATTGGGACTGGTGGTCGGCCTGGGCATTGCCTTTGGTGTGGCCCTTTATGTCACCAAAGTGCCATTGCCCTTTATGAGTAAAGGCCAGACCCGCAGTGCCGATCAGAACGACGCTGAAGCCAAAAAGAACAAGGACTGGGACCCCAATGCCCTGATCACTGGCAAACCAGCGCCCAAAGCCGCCGCCCCGGCCGATGCCGCTAGCGCTGTCGTGCCGCCCGTGGCAACGCCTGCTCCCGCCGCGCCACCAGCGGTCGCAGCCGATCCCATCGGCGCCCTGGCCAATGCCAAAGCCGCCTCGGCGACGGCCGCGCCAACCGGCCAAACCAGTTATTACGTGCAAGTAGGCGCTTTTCGCGTGGCCGACGATGCCCAAAGCCAGCGCGCCAAGCTCTCGCTCACCGGGGTGGAAGCGGCGGTGACGGAGCGTGAGCAAGGCGGGCGTCCGATTTACCGCGTGCGCGTGGGCCCGTTCGACAAGATCGAAGACGCCGAACGCGCCAAAGACAAATTAGAAAAATCAGGCACAGACACGGTGCTGGTCAAAGTGCAGCGCTAGCAGAGGCGCCGACACACGCATTATTTTTTCGGAGCATATATGACACCCACGCGGCGTAATTTTGGACACCAAGCCCTGGCGGGGCTGATCGCCTTGCAGGCACCGGCCATGGCCTTGGCCCAATTCAAGAAACCGATCGCCGGCACCGATTACCAGGTGCTCGATGCGCGCGCACCGGTGGAGGCACCGGCCGGAAAAATCGAAGTGGTGGAGTTCTTTTGGTACAACTGCCCGCACTGCAATGCCTTTGAGCCCACGCTGGCCGATTGGGTAAAGAAACTACCCAAAGACGTCGCCTTCCGGCGCACGCCGGTGGCTTTCAATGACACATTCGTGCCGCAGCAAAAACTGTTTTACACGCTGGAAGCCATGGGCTTGCTGGACAAGCTGCACGCCAAAGTATTTGCCGCCATCCACGTCGAAAAGCTCAACCTGTCCAAGGGCGAGGCGATTGTCGAATGGGTGGGCAAAAACGGTGTCGATCAAGCCAAATTTCTTAAGGAGTACAACTCCTTTGGCGTGGTCACCAAAACACAAAAAGGCTCGCAACTGCAAAGCGCTTACAAGGTGGAAGGCGTGCCTGCCATGGGCGTAGCAGGGCAGTTTTATACCGACGGCACCATGGCGCGCAGCATGGAGCGGGCGCTGCTGGTAGTGCAATCACTGGTGGATGACCTGCGCGGGCGGCGCGCCTAAAGCCTAGGCGGCGCGGGGCAAAGCCGCAAAACTTTGCACAAATGGCCCAAGACACTTGGGCTTTTCATAAGCGGTGGCTAGAATGCACGAATAATGCTTTCTGCAATTTTCGTGCCTTTATGAAACCTACCTTTATTCTTTGCGCAATGCTTGGCTTGGGGCTGGTGCCAAGTGCCTGGGCTGAAAAAGCCGACCGCAACAAAGCCATGCACATTGAGTCAGACAGCATGCGCTACGAGGACGCGCAACAGCTCACGGTATTTACCGGCAAAGTCGTGGCCACTAAAGGCAGCATCGTGATCCGCGGCAGCCGGGTGGAAGTGCGCCAAGACCCTGAAGGCAACCAATTCGGCACCGTGACCGGCGCACCCAAAGAGCGTGCCTTCTTCCGCCAAAAGCGTGAGGGCCTGGACGAATTTATCGAGGGCGAAGCCGAAACCCTGATTTACAACGGTAAAACCGATACCGTGCGCTTTGAAACCAATGCAGTCATGCGCCGCTTTCGGGGCAGCACACTGGCCGATGAAGTGACAGGCGCCATCATCAACTATGAAAACACGACCGAGAAATTCTCGGTCGATGGCAGCGCAGCCGGTGCCGCGCCAGGCCGGGTGCGTGCGGTCATAACCCCCAAACCCGAAACTAGCAACCCGGCCAAAAACCCATGAAAGCCGATAGCGCATCCGCACTGCCAATGGGCGCCCAGGCGGCCCCGGCGGGCGCTGCGCACCACACGGCTATTGGCGTGCTGGAAGCGGGCCATCTGCAAAAAACCTATGGCACGCGCAAAGTCGTGCAAGACGTCTCCATGTCCCTGCGCACCGGCGAGGTGGTGGGTTTATTGGGCCCCAATGGCGCAGGCAAGACCACTTCTTTTTACATGATCGTGGGCTTGGTGCGCGCCAGCGCCGGCAGCATCACCATCGACGGTCAGCCTATTGAGCACATGCCGATTCACCGGCGCGCGCGTTTGGGCCTGGGCTATTTGCCGCAAGAGCCCTCCATCTTCCGCAAGCTCAATGTCGAGGACAACGTACGCGCGGTGCTGGAGTTGCAGCGTGATGCCAAGGGCAAAGCCTTCTCCAAGGCGGACATCGAATCGCGGCTCACGGCTTTGTTGCAGGATTTGCGGGTGGAGCATCTGCGCATGTCCCCTGCGCTGTCGCTGTCGGGCGGCGAGCGCCGCCGCGTGGAGATTGCGCGTGCGCTGGCGACCCAGCCGCGTTTCATTCTGCTGGACGAGCCCTTTGCCGGTATCGACCCGATTGCGGTGATTGAGATTCAGCGCATCATCAATTTCCTCAAGAGCCGCAATATTGGCGTCTTGATTACTGACCACAACGTGCGCGAAACCCTGGGTATTTGCGACCACGCCTACATCATCAGCGAGGGCCGGGTACTGGCCCAGGGACTGCCGTCCGAGATCGTCGAGAACGCCGAGGTGCGGCGCGTCTATCTGGGCGAGAACTTCAGGATGTGAGGCTATGAAGCAAGGCCTGTCGCTTCGCGTCTCGCAGCACCTGGCACTCACGCCCCAGTTGCAGCAGTCGATACGCCTGTTGCAACTCTCCACCTTGGAGCTATCGCAGGAAATCGAGCAAATGCTCGAAGCCAATCCCTTCCTGGAAATGGACCATGAGCGTGCCGAGCGCGAGCAATACGGCTTAGAGCAGGCTGATGCCCTGGTCAGCCAGGGCGATCGGCTCAGCGAGGTGCCCACACCCACGGTCAGCGATTACAGCAACACCGTGACCAGCGACAGCACGCGCGACGAAGAAGCCACGCCGCTGTCGGCTGAGCCTGGCGGTGATGATGCCATCAGCTGGGAAG
>CANKNK010000178.1 GCA_947483455.1 Comamonadaceae bacterium
AATATGAGCTCGAACGGTTTTCTGGAAATCCAGTGGTATTTGTTTGCCGCCGTCTTTCTGCTGGCCTCGGGCTACACTTTGTTGCGCCAGGAGCATGTGCGCATCGATGTGATTTCCGGGCGCTTTTCCAAGCGCACCCAGATTTGGATTGACATCATCGGCATCTGCGTTTTCCTGCTCCCCTTTACCTTCATGATCACCAAGCTGGCCTTGCCCTTGGTCATCAATGCCTATGTAACGCAAGAGGTCTCCTCCAACGCCGGCGGCCTGATCCGCTGGCCGGTGTTTGCCCTGCTACCCCTTGGCATGCTGGTGCTGGCCATCCAAGCGGTTTCCGAGCTGATCAAGCGCATCGCCTTTCTCCAGGGTTTGGTGCCCGACCCCACCAAAAAGCAAGGAAGCAAGACCGCTGAGGAAGAACTGGCCGAGTTCCTGCTGCAAAAAGAAGTCGCCGCCCGCGACGCCGCCCAAATGGGAGCTGCCAAATGAACGAGTTCCTGATCGCCAATATGGCGCCCATCATGTTTGCCTCGCTGATCGTCTTTTTGATGTTCGGCTACGCAGTGACCTTCTCGCTAGCCGCCTGCGGTTTGTTTTTCGGCTTTGTCGCCGTGGAGTTAGGCGTTATCCAACCCGCCTTTTTGCAAAGCCTGCCGCTGCGCATCTTCGGCATCATGCAAAACGACACCTTGCTAGCGATTCCCTTCTTCACCTTTATGGGCTTGATTTTGGAACGCTCGGGCATGGCCGAGGATTTACTTGACACCATTGGCCAGTTGTTCGGCCCGATCCGCGGCGGCCTGGCCTATGCGGTCATTTTGGTCGGCGCGATGCTCGCTGCTACCACTGGCGTGGTGGCTGCGTCCGTTATTTCCATGGGCCTCATCTCCCTGCCCATCATGCTGCGCTACGGCTATGACCGCCGTGTGGCCAGCGGTGTGATTGCCGCCTCGGGCACGCTGGCGCAAATCATCCCGCCCTCGCTGGTGCTGATTGTGCTGGCCGACCAATTGGGCAAAAGCGTGGGCGAGCTCTACAAAGGCGCTTTCATTCCCGGCTTTGTCCTGACAGGCCTGTACCTCCTGTACATCCTGGTGCTCAGCATTTTTTACCCGCAGTCGGTGCCGGCGCTGCCGCCCGAAGCGCGCACCATCCGCGAAAAAGACGGCAGCTCGGGCCTGCGCTCCTTGCTGATTTTGGTGATTCTGTGCACTGGCGCTGCCATCGGCTTTGCCAAATGGCGCCCGGCCACCGTGGCGCTGGACGAGCTGATCGTCACCTCCATGTGCGTGGGTGTGGGCTTGGCCTTTTTTGCCGCCGTGCTCAACCGGGTGACCAAGATGGGACTGCTCTCCAATATGGCCGAGCGCGTCACTTTTGTGATGATTCCGCCGCTTGCCCTGATTTTTCTAGTGCTGGGTACGATTTTTCTAGGTGTTGCGACACCCACCGAAGGCGGCGCCATGGGTGCAGTCGGTGCGCTGGTGATGGCGATTGCGCGCGGTCGTATCGACCTCAAGCTGATGCGCCAGGCCATGGACTCCACCATGAAGCTGTCCTGCTTTGTGTTGTTTATCCTGATCGGCGCGACCGTGTTCAGCCTGGCCTTCCAAGGCGTGGACGGCCCTAAATGGGTGGAGCACCTGCTTTCCAGCCTGCCGGGCGGTCAGTTGGGCTTCTTGATCGTGGTGAACATTTTGGTCTTCGTGCTGGCCTTCTTCCTGGACTTCTTTGAGCTGGCCTTCATCATCGTGCCACTGATCGCGCCGGTGGCCGAAAAGCTAGGTATTGATCTGGTGTGGTTCGGTGTGCTGCTGGCGGTGAATATGCAGACTTCGTTCATGCACCCACCGTTTGGCTTTGCGCTGTTCTATTTGCGCAGCGTGGCGCCCAATGAGGACTATGTGGACAAAGTGACCCAAAAGCCCACCAAGCGCGTCACCATCGAGCAAATTTACTGGGGCGCCGTGCCCTTTGTGCTGATCCAAATTTTGATGGTCGGCCTCATCATCGCCTTCCCCGGCCTGGTCTCCAGCGGACTGACCAAAGACCCGACGGTGGATGCCGATACGGTAATGCAGCAATTACAAACCGATTCGCAGCAGCGCACGGACGATAAAGCCGCAGCCGAAAAAGCCAATGCAGGAACGGCCGATGAAAAAGAAGACCCCATGGCGCGCATGCTGGAGTCTATGAAAGAAGAGCAAAGCAAGAAGCCTTGATTGGCAAAACCCCAGACTGCCATCTAGTGCTAGGGGCTCGCCGCTATCAGCCTTCGCGCTTTGAGCTTTAGTAAGGCATAAAAAAACCCCGCCAAGGCGGGGTTTTTTGTTTGCTGAAACCGCGTTGCGGTTTACAGCTTTTGCGCTTGCATGAAGTCGTCCATGGACGCTTCGGCTAAGCTGAACCACAGATTGCTCTCTTTGCGGAAGGCAGAGTAGTCCGCATAGATTTTTTTCCAAGCGGGGTTGGTATCGCTCAATTCGGCGTAGATGTCGGTAGCCGATTTGAAGGCTGCAGCCATAATTTCTTTGGGGAATCGTTGCAGCTTGGCGCCTTGGCCCAACAGGGTTTTCAGTGCCGGCATATTGCGCGAATCGTACTTGGCTTGCATGTCGGTGTGTGCATAGGCTGCAGCGCATTCGACAATGGCTTTGTACTCCGACGACAGGCCTTCGTAGGCTTTTTGGTTCACGTAGAGCGACAACTGTGGGCCCACTTCCCAAAAACCGGGGTAGTAGTAGTTTTGCGCCACTTTGTTCAAGCCCAACTTCAGGTCGTCATACGGTCCTACCCATTCGGCAGCATCGATCGTGCCTTTTTCCAGGGCCTGGTAAATCTCGCCGCCCGGAATGTTCTGTGGCACTACGCCCAAGCGCTCCAGCACCTTGCCGGCAAAACCACCGCAACGGAACTTCAGGCCTTTGAGGTCATCCAGACCTTTAATTTCTTTGCGGAACCAACCGCCCATTTGCACGCCAGTATTTCCCATAGGGAAGTTGACGATACCGACTTTGCCAAAATGCTCTCGGAACAATTTCAGGCCATTGCCTTCATACATCCAAGCCGTCATTTGGCGGCTGTTCAGGCCAAAGGGCACAGCGCAATCGAGCGCATAGGTGGGGTCCTTGCCGAAGAAATAATAAGAGGCGGTGTTGGCCATTTCGATGGTGCCGTTGGACACGCCGTCCAACACGCCAAAGGCAGGCATCAACTCGCCGGCCGCATGGGTGCTGATGGTGAACTTGCCGCCGCTCAACTCGCCCACTTTTTTCGCAAACACGTCGCATACACCAAAAAGCGTATCCAGCGCTTTGGGGAAGCTCGACGCACAGCGCCAACGCAAAGTGGCCTGTGCATGGACGGCCGGTGCGGCGCCTGCGGCCAACACGCCTGCGATGCCGGCATTTTTAATAATCGAACGACGATCCATAGTTAACTCCAAGGAAGGGTGAAAGAAATTCAGGCCATTGGCTGACGGTGCGCCAGCGCACTGCCTGCCAATGCGTCCAAGCGCGATTGTAGGAAGGCTTTGGGCCGCTTTAAGCCGCTTTAGACAGGGGTTTTCCCTTGGAAACCTGTGCTAAAAGCCCCGCAAAACGCAAGTGGATAGCCGCTTCGATGCCCGCCGCGTCCAAACCATGCATGGACATCAGCTTGGCGGGATCACCGTGTTCGATAAAGGTATCGGGCAAGCCCAGGCTGAGTACCGGCAGCACCACGCCTGCCGCTTGCAAGGCCTCTTGCACCGCGCTGCCTGCCCCGCCCATCACCGCAGCATCTTCCACCGTGACGATGGCCGCATGGCTGCGGGCTACCTGCAGCAGCAATTCGGTGTCCAAGGGCTTGGCCCACCGCATGTTGACGACGCTGATGCCTAGTTTTTCGGCCACGGCCAGCGCCGGGTACAGCAAGGTTCCAAAAGCCAGGATGGCAATTTGCTCACCTTGCAGCCGTGTTTCGCCCTTACCGAATGGCAATCCGGCCAGGGTGGCTTGCACCGGTACACCCGCACCGGCACCACGCGGGTAGCGCACGGCTACAGGGTGGTTTTGCTCGAAAGCAGCGCTCAGCAATTGACGGCATTCGTTTTCATCGGCTGGGCAGGCAATACTCATATTGGGGATGCAGCGCAGGTAAGCGATGTCGTAATTGCCCGCATGGGTGGCGCCATCGGCCCCGACCAGACCGGCGCGGTCCAGTGCAAAAACGACGGGCAGATTTTGAATCGCCACATCATGGATCAGCTGGTCATAGGCGCGCTGCAAAAACGTGGAGTAAATCGCCACCACGGGTTTGAGACCCTCGGTGGCCAGCCCAGCGGCAAAGGTCACCGAGTGCTGCTCGGCAATGCCCACATCAAAGTAGCGCTTGGGAAAGCGCTTTTCAAACTCCACCAGACCCGAGCCCTCGCGCATGGCAGGCGTAATGCCCACCAGGCGCTCGTCCTGCGCGGCCATATCGCACAGCCAATTACCAAACACCTGGGTAAATGTGGTTTTGGGCGCAACCGCCGGTTTTTGAATCCCAATGGAGGGGTCGAATTTGCTGGGCCCGTGGTAGGCAATCGGGTCGGCCTCGGCCATTTGGTAGCCCTGCCCCTTGCGGGTGACCACATGCAAAAACTGTGGGCCTGTCAGGTGCTTGATGTTTTCCAAGGTGGGGATCAGCGAGTCCAGGTCGTGGCCGTCGATAGGGCC
>CANKNK010000179.1 GCA_947483455.1 Comamonadaceae bacterium
ACTATGGCTTAACGTTCGATGTGCTTGGCGGTTGACCCTGGGCCCACCTTTACTTGCGCGAAACACCATCCTGATGCTGCGGCTCAAAGGCGCTGTACGTTGCAAAACATGCCGTCCGCCTTTGGGGAATTGGCGTAAAGGCAACCTGGCTCCAAAGCCACAATCGCCAGTAAGCCTGATGCTTGCAAGTGCGCCAGCTTGTCCTTAAAGCCAAAGCTTTCCCACACTTCGAGCTTGACCGTGAACGCAAACGGTGCGCTGGGTGCCAGTACACGCATGATTTCATCTAGGCAGTGGGCGCGCACATGGCCGCTGGTAAAGGTGCCGCAACAAATAGCGCCCTGGTATGCGCTATCGGCCAGGGGAAGCCTTGCGTTCAGGTCCGCGCAGACCAGGTCGCGGTAGCCGCCATGTTCACGCGCCACGGCCATCATGTCGGGCGAAATGTCGACGCCGTCGATCAGGGCAAAGCCGCGCGCAGCCAGTTCGCGCCCGGCCAGACCGGTGCCACAGCCAATGTCCAGTACCGCACCGTCGCGCCCAGGCATCCAGGCCGCCAAGCGCTCGGCTACCAGCCTGGGGGATTGGTACTGCAGGCCGTCCAGCATGGTGCGGTCGTAGGTGCTAGCCCAATCGCGGTACAAGGCCAGCGACTCTGCGTCGCTCCTCAGGCCGTAGGCGCGGCGCAGCAGTTCTTGATCCTGGTGTGGCAAGGCGCTGGCCGACGGGTCGGGGTGGCTCATAGTGTGAAGGCCTGGTGGGTGCAAAAAAGGGGAAGGTCCAAGCACCGATAATGCCACGCTCGCCTGTGCAGCCAGGCTTTCAATAAGCAAGCTGCCCACAGCTCCGTTGGTAGCGCTTGAAGGACATATCAGATGAAAAGACGCACGCTTTTGCAAACCATGGGCGCCCTGGCCGTATCGGGCGCGCCCGCATGGGCCGAACCCGGCTTTCCTAACAAAACCTTACGCTACATCGTGCCGGTGGCGGCCGGGGGCGGCAGCGATATGGTGGGACGTACCATCACCGAGCGTTGGGGCCGCGTACTCAAACAAAGTTTTGTCGTGGACAACATTGGCGGCGGCGGCGGTGTGCTGGCCTGCCAGGCCACGATGCGCGCGCCAGCCGATGGCTATACCTTGCTGCAAGGCTATGTGGCCACCCACGGCACCAGCCCGGCCACACGCACCTTGCCCTATGACGCGATCAAAGACTTCACACCGGTGGGCATGATTGGCGGCACGCCCAATGTGCTGGTGGTCAATGCCGCCTTGCCGGTGAAGAACCTGAAAGAATTTTTGGACTATGTGAAAAAGAACCCGGGCCGCCTCAGCTATGGCTCGGCAGGGCAGGGCTCACTGACGCACCTGACCATGGAGTTATTCAAGCAGCAAATCGGCTCCTTCATGGTCCATATTCCTTACCGCGGCGTCGCGCCCGCCTTCACCGATCTGATTGGTGGACAGACCCAAGCCATGTTTCCCGGGCTTGCCGCAGCCATGCCGCATATCCGCTCCGGCCGGGTGCGCCCCTTGGCGGTTACCGGCCAAAACCGCCACGCCTTGCTCAAAGACACGCCTACGCTGGACGAATCCGGCTTCAAGGGCTTTGACGCGCAGCAGTGGTATGGGGTGGTCGGCCCGGCCGGGCTGCCGGCCGATGTGCTCAAAACCCTGAGTGAAACCCTGACGCTGACGCTACAAGCGCCCGACATGGCCGAAAAGCTCTCGGTCGAGGCGATTGAGCCACGCGCGATGACGCCTGATGCTTTTGGCAAATTTATCAAGGCCGATATTGCCCGCTGGACCCAACTGGCCAAAGAACGCAACATCCAGCTCGAAGGCTGAATTCCAATTTCACTGAAAGTAAACCATGGCCCGCAATACCCAGGTCAGTGCTGACCACCACGCGCCCCCCGTCACCCAGCTTTTGGCCCAATTGGTCGCCCAACATCCCTCGCGCGGCTGGTCCGATGCGGTAGACCATGCGGCGCACCGCACCTTTCTCAACTGGCTGGGTTGCGCCGTCGGCGCGGCGCAGCATGAGTCGGTCAACGCAGCGCTGGCCGCAGTGCAGATGCTGCAACCTGCACCGCAAGCCAGCGTGCTCGGGCGTACCGAGAAAGTGGACATGGCCAGCGCCGCTTTGCTCAACGGCATCAGCTCGCACACCTTTGACTTCGACGACACCCACCTCAAAACCATCATCCACCCCGCAGGTCCAGTGGCCTCGGCTTTGCTGGCTTTGGCCGAACACCAGGGCAGCAGCGGACGCGCGCTGATCGACGCGCTGGTGTTGGGCATCGACGTCTCCTGCCGCATTGGCAATGCCATGTACCCGGACCATTACGACCGGGGCTGGCATATCACCGGTTCGACCGGCACAGTGGGCGCTGCGGCCGCTTGCGCGCGTTTGTTGGGCTTGAATGTGCACCAAACTGCCATGGCCCTGGGCATCGCCGCTTCGCAGCCCATAGGCATGCGCGAACAATTTGGCAGCATGACCAAGCCGTTTCATCCGGGCGGCGCGGCGCGGGCCGGGCTGATGTCTGCGCTGCTGGCCCAACAGGGCTTTACGGCCAGCCCGCGCGCCCTCGAAGCGCCGCGCGGCATGATGCAAACCATCTCCACCAAAAACGACTGGTCTGAGATCACTGGCGAGCTGGGCCAACGCTTTGAAATTGCGTTCAACACCTTCAAGCCTTTTGCCTGCGGCATCGTGGTGCATCCGGGCATTGACGGCTGCGCGCAGTTGCGCGCCCGGGGTGTGCGACCTGAGCAGATTGCCTCCTTAGAAATCAAAGTGCATTCCTTGGTGCTGGAACTCTGCGGCAAAAAAGAACCGGCCGATGGCCTGCAAGCCAAGTTCAGTATTTACCACGGTTGCGCTGCGGGGCTAACCTTTGGGTGTGCAGGCGAGGAGGAGTTTTCCGATGCCGTGGTCACCCGGGCGGACATGGTGGCCCTGCGCCGCAAAGTGGTCGCTACCGTCGATGACAGCATCGACGAAGCGGCGGCAGATATCACGGCCATCATGCAGGACGGAAGCCGGGTGCATGTGCGCGTAGAGCACGCGATCGGCTGTGTGCAAAACCCGATGACCGATGCGCAGTTGGAGGCAAAATTTCATGGCCTATCGGACCCAGTGATTGGCGCGGTGCACAGTGCGGATTTGATCCAGTCCGCATGGGCCTTGGGCGCTGCGCCTAGTGTGCAGGCATTGGTCGCCTTGGCACGCCCTTAAGCCCATGAGCCTTGTCATGGATAAACCGCATATCGTGGTGCTGGGCGATGCCGAGCAAGCGCTGCGCCGCCTAGGCGACTGGCAAACCATAGACCAAGCCGCGCGGGTGACCGTACACCACCAGCCATTGCACGGTGCCGCGCTGTTGGCAGCCATGCAAGAGGCCGATGTGTTGGTCCTGTTGCGCGACCGCATCCCATTGGACGCGGCGACGATTGCGCAACTGCCGCGCCTGCGATACCTGGTGTTTACCGGCTCGCGCAATACGACCTTGGATGCGGCTGCCCTGGCAGCACGCGGCATACCGGTAAGCCATACCGAATGGGGCCCTTCCAAAGACAGCACCTGCGAGCTCACCTGGGCGTTGATATTGGCGGCGACGCGCCAATTGGCCGAGTACAGCGCCTTGCTGGCACAAGGCCAATGGCGCGCAGCCGCACCGCAAGCCTTGCCCGGCGTGCTGCATGGCGAGGTATTGGGCTTGGTGGGCTTGGGCGAGATCGGCAGGCGCGTTGCGCTGGTCGGCAAGGCTTTGGGCATGCAGGTCCTGACCTGGAGCCCGAATATGACGCCCGAGCGCGCCGCCGCACAGGGCGTGCAGGCCGTGACTTTGGACGAATTGCTTGCGCGTGCCAAAGTGCTAAGCCTGCATTTGGTGCCCTCGGCCACGACGCGTCATCTCATCAATGCCGAGCGCCTTGCGCAAATGCGGCCTGATAGCCTGCTCGTCAACACATCGCGCGCCGCCTTGATTGATACAGGCGCTTTGGCAAAGGCCTTGCGCGCCCATCGTATCGGCATGGCGGCTTTGGATGTGTTTGACGCCGAGCCCTTGCCCGCGGACAGTGTCTTGCGCGACTGCCCCCGCCTTTTGCTCACGCCGCACCTGGGGTTTGTGGTGGAGCCGGTGTACCAAACTTTTGCCGATGGCGTGCTGCAATGCTTGCAGGCCTGGGTGGCCGGCGAGCCCTTGCCTCGCTTGTTGAACGCCGCAGCATGATGCAGTCGATGTGGTCCTTGGGTTGGCGCACTTTGTGGCGCGATGTGCGATCGGGCGACTTGCGCCTGCTGGTAGTGGCTGTTACCTTGGCGGTGGCCGCTTTAACGGCGGTAGGTTTTTTTGCCGACCGTTTGCAATCGGGTTTGCAGCGCGATGCGCGCCAGTTGCTCGGTGGCGATGCGGTGATCGCCAGCGACCGCCCCGCGCCCGCTTTCTTTGGGGAACAAGCTCGCAGCTTGGGCCTGGCCGTGGTGAACACCCAAAGCTTTCCCACCATGGCGCGCACCACACAAGAACAAGGCGGTAACAGCAAGCTGGTGGCCCTGAAATCGGTGGAGCCGGGGTACCCCTTGCGTGGTACCTTGCGTATTGCGGACGCCCCCGGTGCGCCGGATCGGCCCGCACGCGCCATAC
>CANKNK010000180.1 GCA_947483455.1 Comamonadaceae bacterium
GAGCGCCTGCTCAAAGCACGCTGGGAATCGGCGACAGAACTCAAGCCCTTTTTAGAGGGTCTGAACGGTCGCCTGCCCCAGCGGGTGGCGGGAACCGCTATTTTTATGGTGCCGCACTCGAACATCGTGCCGGTGTCCTTGCTCCATAACATGAAGCACAACAAGGTGATCCATGAGCGCGTGATCTTGATGCACATCCAGACCGTGAACGAACCCTATGTGGACGACAGAGAGCGGGTGACCATAGAGCACTTGTCGCACAATTTCCATGCAGTGGAAGTACGCTTTGGCTTCATGGAAGACATGCACGTGATGCGCGCCGTGGCCTTCTTGCGGGCGCGCGAGTTCCACTTCAGCTTGATGGAAATTTCCTTCTTTGTCGGCAAAGAGCAGGTCATCGCCACCCACTCCTCGCCGCTTTTGATGGCGCCATTTATTTATATGCACCGCTCTATGCAGGGTGCGTCCGAATACTTTAAGGTGCCGCTGGACCACGCTATTGAATTAGGCGGCTACGTCGAGATTTAACCGCGCGCGCCAACCGCGTCTACTCAGCAGGCGCTTGGGCACCGTTCTTTGACGGGGTGTTTAGGCCGCGACGGGCGCTTTCAAAAAATCACGCAAGGCGTCTAGCGCCTGGTCTGGTGCTTCTTGTAGCAGGGAGTGCCCGGCTTTGAGCGTGACCACTTTTCCATGGCGGGCGTGGGCTATGAGCGTTTTGGCGCCGGGTGGTGGCGTCATCTGGTCGCTCGCGCCTAGCAAAAAAAGCGTGGGACATTGCACCTGCGCCATCGCCTCGTCACCCCGTGCATAGCTGTCGCAGGCTTTGAAGCTGCGGTAAAACACATTGGCTTGGCGGTTGCTGCCCAAGACGCGGTGCATCAGCGCTTTGTTGGTGCCATGTAGCCAGGTGCCAGGCCCCATCAGCGAAGGCGGTGGCGCCATCATCGACAGCGAAAACGTATTGACCATGTCTATGCCTTTGGACTGCGCGTTTTGCGCCGCATCGAGCAGGGCGGGGGAGACGCGCATGGGGTAGGCGGTTCCCACCATGGCCAGATGGCTGACCCGCTCGGGCTGTTGCGCCGCCACTTCCAAGGCGATCAACGAGCCCATGCTGTGGCCTACTAGCGCCGCTTGCTCAATGCCTAAGGCGTCCAACAGACCAATAATGCTTTGCGCCGCTTCCTCTACCGATTCGGGGGCATTGCCGCCGCTTTTGCAATGGCCGGGCAGGTCAATGGCCAGCACGTTGTACTGGTGGTTGGCCAGATAGCGGCTTTGGAGGCCCCACACGCTGTGGTCATGCAGCGCACCGTGGATGAGCACGACGCTGGGTAATTCGGGCCTTAGGGGCTTGCCTGCGGTGTAGGCGTAAAGCGGGGCGTCGTTGACGGTAATCAGCACGGTAAGGTCCTTGAAGATAATGCGTGGGTGAGCGCATTGTGCCCAATTGCCAAGTTGCGGTCCGCGCAAGCACAGGCACAATCTGCGCATGGATACAGCGTCACAAGCCGAGTCCGTCGATGTCCTGGTCATCGGCGCGGGCGTGGTCGGCTTGGCGGTGGCGCGCGCCCTGGCCTTGGAAGGACGCGAGGTGTGGGTGCTCGAGAGCGAGGGCAGCATAGGCAGCGGCATCAGCGCGCGCAATAGCGAAGTCATTCACGCCGGTATTTACTACCCGCAAGGATCTCTGAAAGCTCGCCTGTGCGTGCAGGGCCGCCAGCTGCTCTATGCCTACTGCCAAGCGCGTGGCGTCGCCTACCGCCGCTGCGGCAAACTGTTGGTTGCCACCAACGCATCCCAATGGGCGATGCTGGCGCAGGTGCAGGCAGGGGCATTGGCCAACTGCGTGGATGACCTTCAGTTGCTAAGCGCCGCACAAGCGATAGCCTTGGAGCCAGCGCTGGCATGCCACGGCGCGCTGTGGTCGCCCAGCACCGGTATCGTGGACAGCCATGGGCTGATGCTGGCGCTGCAAGGCGACCTAGAAAATGCAGGTTCCCAAGTCGTGCTGCATACCGCTGTAGACCGGGCAGCGCTTTCCCACACAGGCAGGCACCTGGTCTGGACGCGGGACGGCACCTGCCTAGCCGCCCAGTCAGTGGTCAATGCCGCGGGTTTGTCTGCCCCTGCGCTGGCCAGGCGCTTTGCAGGCTTGGCGGCGCACCATGTGCCGCGCGAATTTTTTGCCAAAGGCAACTATTTTTCGCTTGCGGGAAAAGCACCTTTCCAAAGACTGGTGTATCCGTTGCCGGAGCCGGGCGGGCTGGGCGTGCACCTGACGCTGGACCTAGCCGGTCAGGCCAAGTTTGGCCCGGATGTGCAATGGGTGGATGGCGCTACCGACTACCGCGTCGATCCTTCGCGTGGCGCAACGTTTTATGCCGAGGTGCGTAAATACTGGCCGGCTTTGCCCGAGGGCGCTTTGCAAGCGGCCTACGCAGGCATTCGCCCCAAGATCAGCGGGCCAGGCCAGGCAGCGGCAGACTTTTGCGTGCAAGGCCCGCAAACCCACGGCGTGCCGGGCCTGGTCAATTTATTTGGCATCGAGTCCCCCGGTCTCACCAGTGCACTGGCCTTAGCCGACATGGTGTCCGCCTTGCTAAGAGGCTAGGCAAAGCCCAGCGGCTTAGGCCGCTTTTTCCGCAGCCTTCAAGGCTTTTTTCAGGTCGTCGAGTAAATCGTCGGGGTCTTCCAGGCCGATGGACAGCCGGATGGTGCCCGGTCCAATGCCAGCGGCCTGCAGGGCTGCGTCGTCCATGCGAAAGTGCGTGGTGCTGGCGGGGTGGATCACCAGGCTGCGGCAGTCGCCCACGTTGGCCAGGTGGCTGAAGATTTTCAGGGCTTCGATAAATTTCTGACCTTGCAGGCGCGAGCCTTTGATATCAAAACTAAACACCGAGCCGGCCCCGCGCGGCAACAGTTTTTTGGCCAAGGCGTGGCTCACATGGCCCTCGAGCATCGGGTGGCCCACGCGCGCGACCATGGGGTGGCTAGCCAAAAACTGCACCACTTTTTCGGTGTTACTCGCATGGCGCGCCATGCGCAGGGGCAGGGTTTCCATGCCCTGCAAAATCAGCCAGGCGGTGTGCGGGCTCATGCAGGCGCCAAAGTCGCGCAAGCCTTCGCGCCGGGCGCGCAGCAAAAATGCGCCCACCGTGCTTTCCTCGGTAAACACCATGTTGTGGAAACCGGCATAGACCGCGCTGAGTTCGGTAAATTTGCCCGAGGCATCCCAGTCAAAGCGGCCGCTGTCCACCACCACGCCGCCCACCACCGTGCCATGGCCGGACAAAAATTTGGTGGCCGAGTGGTACACGATGTCCGCCCCATGGTCAAAGGGCTTGATCAGCCAGGGGGAGGTGAGGGTGGAGTCCACCAGCAGCGGTACGCCCTGGTCGTGGGCGATGGCGCTAACGGCTTCAATATCCAGCACGTCCATGCCCGGATTGCCCACGGTTTCGCCAAAGAATAATTTGGTGTTGGGGCGCACGGCAGCGCGCCAGGCGTCCATGTCATTGGGGTTCACAAATGTGGTTTCTATGCCAAAGCGGCGCAGCGTGTAGTGCAGCAAATTGTGCGAGCCGCCGTACAGCGCGGTGGACGCCACGATGTGCGAGCCCGCGCCCATCAGCGTGCATATCGCCAAGTGCAGCGCCGCCTGCCCGCTGGCGGTGGCGATAGCGCCTATGCCGCCTTCTAGCGCCGAAATGCGCTGCTCGAATACTGCATTGGTGGGGTTGCTAATACGGCTATAGACATGGCCGGCGCGTTCCAGATTGAAAAGCGCGGCGGCCTGGTCGCTGGACTCGAACACAAAGGAAGTGGTGAGGTGAATGGGCACCGCGCGCGAACCGGTGGCATCGGGCACGGCACCGGCGTGCAGGGACAAGGTGTCAAAGCCGGGATCGGCATATCCGCTCATAAGTGGTACTCCAAAGTGCTGCGGGACAATGGACTGGCAAGTGTGCAGACACACGCTGCTGCGTCGCGTTCAAAGCCGCGATTGTGGGCTATATTCGAAGCGTGGCCTGTCGCTGCGCCCCGCGCAAAGCCGGCCGAACGAAAGGAAGCCCCATGAAAGTCAGCGATATTCTGCGCGTCAAAGGCGGAACCCTGTTTACGGCGACGCCAGACGAGCCCCTGGCGCACGCGGTGCAGATGATGTCCGAGCATGACATCGGTTCACTGGTGGTGATGGAGCATGGCGACCTGGTGGGCATGCTCACCTTTCGCGAAGTGATCCAAAAAATCGTGCAAAACGGCGGCAATATTGGCGGCACCCTGGTGCGCAGCGCCATGGACGACGCGCCCCTGACCTGCACCATGGAAACCGAGATGGACGAAGTGCGCCGCATGATGCTGGACCGCCATGCGCGCTATATGCCGGTGATGGACAAGCGCATGCTCATGGGCGTGATCAGCTTTTACGACGTGGCCAAGGCCGTAGTCGACAGCCAGAACTTCGAGAACAAAATGCTCAAGGCCTACATCCGCGACTGGCCAGGGCAAGAAGAGGGCGCCAAGCCCGCCAATTAAGGCGGTGCGCCGCTCAGGGATAATCGCCCCATGAGCGGAAACACCTTTGGACACCTCTTCGCAGTCACCAACTTTGGTGAATCCCACGGCCCGGC
>CANKNK010000181.1 GCA_947483455.1 Comamonadaceae bacterium
AAAGGCGAACTTTGAATCCAGCCTAGCCAGGCGCCCCAAGGGCGCCCGACGGTCCGATCAGGCTAGCTGCGTAGAACGCAACTTGAACGAAAACTCGCGCAGGGTGGCAATACCACTGTCCTCGGCACGGTGGCACCAGAGCGCCAAATCAGAGGTCAGTTGCTCGCGGGACACGGCGGTGTTGAGCCACAGTTGCCGCAATTCCTCGCGCATGGTGACCATTTTGTCTAGCACTGGCGAGGCCGCACGGGCCAGGGCCAACTGCGGGACCGCCGCCGCCGGGATTTTCTCGGCATCGCGGTGGGCCCACAATTTGGCCGCTTTGATGGCAGCCGTGTCAGCGCTACGCGCTTTCATGGCCGCGAGTTCCTGGCGCACGGTCGCCTGCATTTGCTTGGCAAAACCGGCCATGATTTCATAGCGGTTGGCAATGAGTGCTTCTAGGGTTTTTTCGTCCGCCACTGGGCGCACATCGCCGTAGGCGGCTTTGGGTGGTGTTTTCTTCACATGCGCAAGACCTGCGAACTGCAATATCGAGATGTACATCCAACCAATATCAAACTCATAGGGCTTGACCGAGAGCTTGGCCGAGGTGGGGTAGGTGTGGTGGTTGTTATGGAGCTCTTCGCCCGCAATGATGATGCCCCACGGAGAGATATTGGTGCTGGCGTCGGGGGACTCAAAGTTGCGATAGCCCCAAAAGTGGGCGGCGCCGTTGATGATGCCCGCGGCGGTTATCGGTGTCCAAGCCATTTGCACTGCCCACACCGTCAGGCCCAGGGCGCCAAACAGAGAGAGGTCAATAATCATCATCAGGCCCACGCCCTGCCAAGAGAAACGGGTGTAGAGATTGCGTTCAATCCAGTCGTCCGGTGTGCCATGGCCGTAACGCGCCATGGTTTCTTTGTTTTTGGACTCCGCCCGATACAACTCAGCACCTTGGAACAGTACTTTGCGGATACCGTAAATCTGCGGGCTGTGCGGATCATCGGCCTGCTCGCACTTGGCGTGGTGCTTGCGATGTATCGCCGCCCATTCTTTGGTGACCTGGCCGGTCGTCAGCCACAACCACAAACGGAAAAAATGGGCCACCGCAGGGTGCAGGTCTAAGGCGCGGTGCGCCTGATGGCGATGCAAAAACACGGTCACGCTGATCATGGTGACGTGCGTCAATGCCAAGGTGAACAAAACGATTTGCCACCAAGCCAGATGCCAGGTGCCATGGCCTAGCCACTCAAGAATGGCGTTGAACATTGCCGAATCGGTCAAAAACATGGATCTGCATCTTTCATTAAGTGAGGCCTTCGCGCATGGTACACGGCCGTATCAGCCCCCTAGGAGATCACGCTATTGTAAAAAGGTGACAGGGCTTTGTCGCTGCAAAAGGGGGCAAGCGCAGTAAATATGGCAAATAAAACATTTAAATCCCTAGAAAAATCTATTTTTTCTGCCAAACCGCCGCGAAAAAGCCATCGGTCGCATGCCTTTGGGGCCATAAGCGCAGGTATTGACCGCCGTCAGCCCCCCCCGCGCACAAACTTGCAGCATCGCCTACCTTGAGCCCAGTCAAGATGGCGGCCACGTCCAAAGGCTCAAAACCCGGATTGGCAGCGCTAAATGCCTGGGCAATGGCTTCGTTTTCCTGGGGCAACAAGCTACAGGTGGCATACACCAGACGCCCGCCCACTTTCAACAGGCGCGAGGCGCTTTGCAAAATCGAAGCCTGTAAAACCGCCATTTCCTGCACCGACTGTGGGCTTTGGCGCCATTTCAGGTCCGGGTTGCGGCGCAAGGTACCCAGGCCCGAGCACGGGGCGTCGACCAGTACGCGGTCGATCTTGCCCGACAAGCGCTTGACCCGGTCGTCGCGCTCATGCGCAATCGCCGCAGGGTGCACATTGGATAAGCCGCTACGCGCCATGCGCGGCTTGAAAGCGTCCAGACGGTGCGCCGAGGTGTCAAAAGCGTACAAGCGGCCAGTGCTGCGCATGGATGCGCCGATGGCGAGGGTCTTGCCGCCCGCCCCCGCGCAAAAATCCACCACCATCTCACCTCGCTTGGCATCGAGCAGCAGGGCCAAAATTTGCGAGCCTTCGTCCTGCACCTCAAAGTCACCGCGCAAAAAAGCTTCGTGCTTGTTGAGCGCGGGTTTACCTGCAATGCGCAAACCCCAGGGCGAATACGGCGTAGGCAGGGCTTTGATGCCCGAAGCGGCCAGGGCTTTTTGCACATCGGCCCGCTTGGCCTTGAAATCGTTCACCCGCAAATCCAGGCCAGCGCCCAGGTTCATTTGTTCCACCAAAGGCCAAAACTCCTCGCCCAATTGGTCTTTGAGGGGCTGCACCAGCCATTCGGGCAGGTTGTGCCGGTGGCGCTCCATCAAATCGTCTGGCTTGACTTTCTCGCAAGCGTCCAGCCAATTTTTTTCCTGGTCCGTTAATGCGCTGCGTAAAAAGTCGCCCGGCCCGTAAAAGCCCAGTATCGCAAGGCGCCGCTCTTTGGGCCCACTACCCGAGGGTGCCAAGTGGTCAAACAAGAGCTTTTTGCGCAGTACGGTGTATACGGTTTCGGCCATCGTGGCGCGCTCGCGCGGCCCCAGGCCTTTGTGGTCCCGAAAAAACCGCGACACGGTGGCGTCGGCGGGATGTTCAAATCGCAGGGTCAGCCGCACCAATTCGGCACAGGCCTCTAATAAAGCTTTTGGATGCATAAGCAGCGCATTGTCCCATGCAAGATGAAGACCTTCCCCCTTTGATCCAGACAGCTCCCGGCCTGTACCGCCATTACAAAGGCGGCATGTACGCGGTCTTGGCGACCACGCGCCACAGCGAAAGCCTGGAGCCCATGACTTTGTACCGTGCGCTTTATGGCGCACACGGCCTGTGGGTGCGGCCCGCGGCCATGTTTGACGAGATGGTTCTGTGGGAGGGTGCGCAGCAACGCCGCTTTAGCCGCATAGGCGATTTGCCTGCGGGCGCATCGGACCTGGCTAGTTAAGGCTCGCCTTCAATAGCCTTCGCACAGCGCGCGGGTAAATTAGGTGCTCCGTCGCCAGCACACGCGCCGCCAGGCTTTGCGCATCGTCATCGGGCAGCACCGGCACCACCGACTGCTCCAGGATGGCACCCTCGTCCAGCACCTCCGTCACGCGGTGCACCGTGGCACCTGCAAATTTGCAACCGGCGGTAATCGCCCGTTCATGGGTGTGTAAACCGGTAAACGCGGGCAACAGCGAAGGGTGGACGTTGATCAAACGCCCGGCATGTGCTTGCACAAAGCCTGGCGTCAAGATGCGCATAAAGCCGGCCAGCAAGACCAGCGGCGGCTTAGCACCACCGGCGTAGGACGCGACGGCCTGCGCCAATGCGGCGTCAAATTGCGTGCGGTCCGGAAAGTCTTTGTGGGCAATGGTTTGGGTGGCAATTCCTTGTTCTTGCGCCCAGCGCAAGCCCGCGGCGTCGGACCGGTTGCTGATGACTGCGGCAACAGCCGCGCCATAACGGCTGGCCCAATCCTCTTGCTGCGCGGCGCGGACCAGCGCCGCCATATTGGAGCCGCCGCCGGAGATCAAAATCACAATGGATTGCATAAGTTGGCGATTATGCGATGCCACTCTCGCGCGCTAAAAACCTGCAAGAGGCAAGCCCATGTCGCAACACTGACAGAAAAAAACGAACGACCGTGCTAAAACGCGAAAAGGGCACAATGCCCGCACCCGTAGACCACTTGGAGACGCCTTTATGGATTTGGCCTTTACCCCCGAAGAGTTGGGATTTCGCGAAGAGATACGCGCCTGGGTGCACGCCCAACTGCCTCAGGACATCGCACACAAAGTACACAACGCCCTGCAATTGACACGGGAAGACATGCAGCGCTGGGGAAAGATTTTGGGCAAAAAAGGCTGGCTGGGCCACGCCTGGTCCAAGGAATTTGGCGGGCCGGGTTGGAACGCCATCCAAAAACATTTATTCGAAGAAGAGTGCGCCTTGGCCGGTGCGCCGCGTGTGGTGCCCTTTGGGCCGGTGATGGTCGCGCCGGTCATCATGGCCTTTGGCAATGCCGAGCAACAACAGCGCTTTTTACCGGGCATCGCCAGCGGGGAGGTGTGGTGGAGCCAGGGCTATAGCGAACCGGGATCGGGTTCGGACCTGGCCTCGCTCAAAACCCGCGCCGAGCGGGTGGGTGACAAGTACATTGTCAACGGCCAAAAAACCTGGACCACCCTGGGCCAGTACGGCGAATGGATTTTCTGCTTGGTGCGCACCGCCACCGAAGGCAAGCCGCAAAACGGCATCAGTTTTTTGCTGATCGACATGAAGTCGCCTGGTGTTACGGTGCGACCCATCATCTTGTTGGACGGGTCTGCCGAAGTGAACGAGGTGTTTTTTGACAATGTCGAAGTGCCGGCGGAAAACCTCATCGGGGAGGAGAACAAAGGCTGGAATTACGCCAAATACCTGCTGGCACACGAGCGCACGAATATTGCGGACGTCAACCGTGCCAAACGCGAACTCGAGCGCCTCAAACGCATCGCTAAAACCGAGGGCGTCTACGAAGACATGCGCTTTCGGGACGAAATCGCTAAGCTCGAAGT
>CANKNK010000182.1 GCA_947483455.1 Comamonadaceae bacterium
AAGGTTGAATCGATAAAGCCCTGGCCGCCAAAGCCCGGGTTCACGCTCATGATGAGGATCAAGTCAATATCTTCTATCACCCAGTCCAGCACGTCTAGCGGCTCTGCCGGGTTGAACACCAGCCCTGCCTTCACGCCTTTGGCTTTGAGCGCCTGGATGCTGCGGTGGACATGGGTCGAGGCGTCGGGGTGAAAGCTGACCAGGTCGGCCCCGGCATCGGCAAACGCGGCGGCCAGCGCATCGACCGGCGAAATCATCAGGTGTACATCGATAGGTACTGGCGTGCCTGCTGCGGTGTGCGCGTGCGGCTTGAGCGCCTGGCAAATCATGGGCCCGAAGGTGAGGTTGGGCACGTAATGGTTGTCCATTACGTCAAAGTGGATCCAGTCGGCGCCGGCGGCGATGACGCTTTTTACTTCCTCACCCAGGCGGGCAAAGTCGGCGGACAAAATCGAGGGAGCAATGCGGAAATTCATGGTGACAGTCGCTTCGTCTTTGAAAAGTGGGGCTTATTCAGGGCTTGGGGTGAAACATACCCGATTTTGCGCGTTAGCATCCGGTCATGTCCAAAACCAGTTCCGCCTACCAGTTCCATGTGGAAGTGTTTCCGCAGTATTTGCCGCAGCAGTCGGCGCCGCAAAATGCTTTGTATGTGTTTGCCTACACCATCACCATCACCAACACGGGCAAGATAGCAGCGCAGCTGATCTCTCGCAGCTGGAATGTGAACGACGCCAACGGCCACACGGAAAAAGTCAAAGGCCTGGGTGTGATCGGGCAGCAGCCATTGTTGCAACCAGGGCAGGTGTTTGAGTACACCAGCGGAACGCGCTTGCGCACGCCCACCGGCACCATGCATGGCAGCTTTTTTTGCGTGGCCGAAGACGGGGAAAAATTTGAGGTGGACATCCCCATGTTTGTGCTCGATGCACTCAGTGCCGGGCCGGGCAGCGGTGCGCGCACTTTGCATTAAGGCCTCGTGTGCCGGGCGAGTTTGAACTGATCGCGCGCTACTTCACGCGGCCGGTACATAAAGCGGTGCTGGGCGTGGGCGACGATTGCGCCTTGCTGCAAACCGCGCCAGGCATGCAACTGGCTATATCCACCGACATGCTGGTCGCAGGCCGGCATTTTTTTGCGGACGTGGACCCGTTTTTACTCGGACATAAATGCCTCGCGGTCAACTTGAGCGATTTGGCCGCTTGCGGCGCCCGCCCCCTGGCCTTTAGTTTGGCGTTGGCATTGCCGCAGGCAGAAGACGCATGGCTGGCGCCCTTTGCCAAAGGCCTCTTGGCCTTGGCCGATGCCCATGGCTGCGAACTCATTGGCGGCGATACCACGCGCGGACCCTTGACGATTTGCATCACGGTGTACGGCGAAGTCCCGGCCGATGCGGCTGCGCTGCCGATCCCCACGCAGGCTTTGCTGCGCAGCGGTGCGCAGCCGGGGGACGAGGTGTATGTCAGTGGCAGCCTGGGCGATGCGGCCCTGGCTTTGCTGGCTTTGCAAGGGCGGCGCACGCTCCCCCCGAACCTATTGCAGGCAGCGCGAGCGCGGCTGGAACAACCTACGCCGCGTGTGGCTTTGGGCCAGGCTTTGCGTGGCATCGCCAGCGCCTGTGCCGACATCAGCGATGGCTTGTTGGGCGACTTGGGCCACCTACTTGCGCGTTCCCATTGCGGGGCCCGCTTGGAGGTGGACAAGGCAGTGCCCTTGCTGGCCGCACGCCAGGCTTATGCGGGTGGAAGCGCCCAGTTTGACAGCGATATGGGTGCGCGCACCGCACTGCAATGTGTGCTGGCCGGGGGCGATGATTACGAGTTGGTATTCACCGCGCCGCTAGCGCAGCGCAGCGCTTTGGCCGCGCTCTCGGACACGCTGGGCCTGCCGCTCACCCGTGTCGCTACCATAGAGGCTGCGCCGGGCCTGCGCCTGGTCGATGCCGCAGGGCATGCAGTGGCGCACGATTTCGCCTCGTTTGACCATTTCGCAACTAGGCTTGCATTGCCATAAACATTGTTGGAAGGAAACACCATGTCGACGCCATTTCGTATTTCGCACAGTTTCAAAGTCTCGCGCGACACCTTGTGGGCGGTCTATACCCAGCCTGAGCATTTGTCCAAATGGATGGGGCCGCAAGGCTTCACTATGGCGGCCTATGACATGGAGTTTCGGGTGGGTGGTGCGTTTTTGCATGCACTGCAAGCGCCCGATGGCACGCAAATGTGGGGCAAATGGGAGTTTTTAGGCATAGAGGCGCCCAGCCGCCTGTCTTTGATTCAGCATTTCTCGGACCGCGAGGGCGGTATCACCCGCCATCCCATGGCCCCTACTTGGCCGCTACGCACTATGGCTAACAGCCACCTGTCCGAAGAAGGCAGCGGCAGCAACTTACAACTGGAATGGCTGCCCTTTGAAGCCACGCCTGAAGAGATCGCCATTTTTGATGCGAGCCACGAAAGCATGCGCCAGGGTTGGATCGGCACTTTCGCCAAGCTAGAAACTTACCTGGCCACACTGTCCTGAGACTGGTCGCTAGCACCTGCTGTCGAGTCCATGCCTGCACCTGAGACTTTGTACCCCACGGGTGCGGGCGCCAGCCGTTTTGCCGCGCGGCCTACGTCGGCCTTTATGTTGTCGCACCCGGCCCATGTGTTTGCCCTGGGCTTTGGCTCCGGCCTGGCACGTATCGCGCCGGGTACCGTTGGCACGCTTTGGGCTTGGCTGACGTTTTGGTGCCTGACGCCTTGGATGAGCGATACGCTGTGGGGCTATACGCTGTTGGCCTCCACGCTGCTGGGCTGGTGGGCGTGTGCGGTCACCGCGCGCAATATGGGTGTGCTCGATCCCGGCAGCATTGTCTGGGACGAGGTGGTGGCCTTTTGGTTGGTGCTGTGGGTCTTGACGCCGGCCAGCTTTGCGGCGCAGGCTGGCGCCTTTGTTCTTTTTAGGTTTTTTGATGCAGTCAAGCCCGGCCCCGTGGGCTGGGCCGATGCCTTGTTTCATGGCATCGATGTGCACAGCGAGCGTTGGCCCTGGGCCAAAGCCGGGTGGGGCATCATGCTCGACGACTTGGTGGCCGCGGGCTGCACCCTGCTGGTGATGGCGGTATGGCGCGCTTGGTAGAGGAGGTGGCCGCTGCGCTGTTGGCGCGTGGCTGGATGCTGGCCACCGCGGAGAGCTGCACCGGGGGCCTGATTGCTGCAGCCTGTACCGACCTGGCCGGTTCTAGCAGCTGGTTCGAGCGCGGTTTTGTCAGCTATTCCAATGCCGCCAAGACCGAATTGCTGGGCGTGGACGCGGCCCTGATTGCGCGCCACGGCGCGGTCAGCGAGCCGGTAGCCCGTGCCATGGCGCAAGGGGCTTTGCAGCACTCGCAAGCGCAGTGCGCACTGGCCGTGACCGGTATTGCCGGGCCGGGAGGCGGCAGTGCGGACAAGCCGGTAGGCACGGTTTGGTTTGCCTGGGCTACGCCGGGCGGCGTGGGTAGCGAAATGCAGCGCTTTGACGGAGACCGCGCCCAGGTGCGCAGCGCCACGGTGCAGCACAGCTTGGCCGTGCTCTTGTCCTTGGCGCAAGCGAGCCCGGCGCCTTGAGACGGTTGCTGGCCACCAAGTTCGCATGCTTGACTTGCTACGCTTCTGCCACGGACAGGTTTTCAAACATGCTTTGCGATGCGCGTGGGGACGTGCAGTGTTGCCTATCTTCCCTCAGCGCCTGTTCGCGTAAATCCCATGTATAGCTCACTTTTCAAGCATGCATGACGCACTGGCCGGCTTTGCCACCAGCCTGGCTTTGATTGTGGCCATCGGCTCCCAAAACGCGTTTGTTTTGCGCCAAGGCATCATGCGTCAGCACGTGCTGGCACTGGTGGTTTTTTGCGCGCTGTCGGATGCGCTGCTCATCATCGCTGGAGTTGCCGGGGGTGGCGCACTGGTGCAGCAGTACCCCGAGGCACTGGAAGCGGCGCGTATCGGCGGTGCGGTGTTTTTGGTGGCCTATGCGCTGTTTGCGGCGCGGCGCGCGCTGCATCCGGCAGCTTTGTTGCCGATGGATGCGCCAGGCTTGTCATTGCCCGCCGCCTTAGCCACTTGTTTTGGTTTTACTTTTCTCAATCCGCATGTGTATTTGGATACCGTGGTCCTCTTAGGCGCTGTTGCGACGCAGCGCGGCGAGGCCGGGCGCTGGTGGTTTGGTCTGGGCGCGGCCAGCGCCAGCCTATGCTGGTTTGCCGCCCTGGGTTTTGGTGCGCGCTTGCTGCGCCCAGTGTTTGCCCGGCCCCTGGCCTGGCGGGTGCTGGACGGCTTCATCGCCGCCACTATGGCCAGTCTTGCGCTGATGGTATGGTTCGGGCAGGGAGGCGTGCCGACAGGTGTTTGACAAGGAGCCGCTGCTGTGCTGAATTTCTTTCATTCGGTGTTCCCTATGCGCTATCTAGCCTTTACGCTGTGCGTCATCGGTTTACTCTGGTCTTTGCTGGCTTGGGTCGGCGACGGCTATGTGCTTCCCGTCGTGGTGTTTGCCTATCTGGTGGGCACGGGTTTTCATGATTTATGGCAGTCCAAGCGCGCCGT
>CANKNK010000183.1 GCA_947483455.1 Comamonadaceae bacterium
ACCTCGCTGCGCTCCAAATACCGCACCGCGGTGAAGAACGTTGAAAAAGCCGTTCTCGCCGGTGACAAAACCAAAGCAGCCGAGTTGTTTGGCAAGATGCAGGCCGTGGTGGACACCATCGCTGACAAAGGCATCTTCCACAAGAACAAAGCCGCCCGCGACAAGAGCCGTTTGGCTACCAAGGTCAAGACCTTGGCCCTCGCCGCCTGATTCTTCAGGTGCACCGCCCGGGCCCTCCCGCAGGACCCGCCGTTTGAATCGGGTGCGCTGCCAGCAAAGCAAAAAGCCGTCGCAAGACGGCTTTTTTGTGGGCGCATGGCTGCTAATCGGCAGTTGAACCTTGCTTAGCGGGGCCGCACCATCCGAAAAAGCTGCTCCGGCCCGATACTGAAATAGTCCGACGGACCGCCGCCACGCAGAATCGGGCGTGCTGCGGCCGTGTCGTAGATGCCTTCGCGCAAGAGTGCGCTGTCGATATGCACTTTGACCACTTCGCCAAACACCATCCATGTGTTGAGTTCCTCGCCCTGGGCAGAGCGCAGGGGCATGGACTGGCTGACTTTGCATTCAAAGCTGACCGGGCTCTGGGCCACACGGGGCACCTTCACCAAGTCGGAGGGCAGCGGGGTCAGTCCGGCCAAAGCAAATTCGTCCACTTCGGGTGCTACATGGGCACAGGTCTGGTTCATGGCTTGCGCCAGCCCTTGGGTGGCTAGGTTCCAGACGAATTCGCCAGTCTCGATGGCGTTGCGCACCGTGTCTTTGTAACCTAGGCTGCTAAAGCCGATGATGGGCGGCACGTAGTTAAAGGCATTGAAAAAACTATAGGGCGCTAGGTTCAAGACGCCATTGGCACTGCAGGTAGAGATCCAGCCAATCGGGCGCGGACCCACGATGGCGTTAAACGGGTCGTGCGCCAGACCGTGGCCAAGGCGTGGTTCATAGGAATGGATGGTTTTGGTCATGTAATAGCACGACGCGTCAGGCGTACTTGCGAGGCGGACTGGGTTAAATTGAAGAGGTTTGCCATGCACGCCATGGTAGCGCCACAGCGCGAAGGGCCATTCCTAGGCCGCGCCGGCGCCTAGTTTTCCCGTGCGGGTGGTGCGCCTTCGCTGGTCTGCAAATCGTTGTCGCGGGCAAAATTAAGGCAGAAGTCCCAGGCCATGACATCGTGCTCACGCAGGTCAGGGTGGACGATGACGCACTTGGTATCGCCAATGCTGGTCGGGATACACCAGGGCGAATAGCCCAAATGGCTGCCCGGTTGCGGGCCGCCAGGCCGGAACTGGCTCATCACGCCAGCCAAGCGCTCGGCCCAATCGCTGGGGCGGAATGCGCGGCCCTGGTGCGTGAGGCCCAGGATGTAAATTTCTTTGGCGAGGGTGGTAGCCATGTGCTCGGGATGGGCCGCTATGGGGATCGCATGCGGCAGGTTTGCATTCCTGCGGATCGCGGGCGTGTTGCACCGCACCAGACAGTTTACCTGTTGCCCATGCGGATCAAGTTGCACAATATGAACAATTGCAGGCCTTCGCCACCAAAGGGCGCAGACTCTAAAATCCATGTTCGACGGCCCAACTTGCGTTGGGCTGATTGCTTTCTACCACCGCGCTTTTTGAATTTTTCTCCGGAGTGAGCCCATGAACGCCCCCGCGAACCTCAACGCCGCCGCATCCCCGCATGTGATGACGACCTATGGCCGTCTGCCCATCGCGCTGTCGCATGGCCAAGGCTGTACGGTCTGGGATACCGAAGGCCGCCAATACCTAGACGCACTCGGTGGTATTGCCGTCAACACGCTGGGCCACAACCACCCTGACCTGGTGGCGGCCTTGCAAGACCAAGTGACCAAGCTCATTCACACCTCCAATTACTACCACGTGCCCCTGCAGGAAGCGCTGGCAGCCAAGCTGGTGGAGCTGTCGGGTATGGAAAACGTGTTTTTCTGCTCCAGTGGCCTGGAGGCCAATGAGGCAGCCCTAAAACTGGCGCGCAAATTTGGCCATGACAAGGGCATCCATAACCCGCAGATCGTGGTCTATGACAAAGCCTTTCATGGCCGCAGTATTGCTACCCTGAGCGCCACCGGTAACCCCAAAGTGCAAGCAGGCTTTGGCCCGCTGGTGGAGGGATTTATCCGCGTGCCTTTGAATGAAATAGAAACCTTGAAGGCAGCGACCGCGGGCAATAGCGATGTGGTGGCGGTTTTTGTGGAGGCGATTCAAGGCGAAGGTGGTGTCAAGCCCGTGCACCTGGACTATTTGCGCGATTTGCGCGCCCTGTGCGATGCGCGCGACTGGTTGCTGATGATTGACGAAGTGCAGTGCGGCATGGGGCGCACCGGCAAGTGGTTTGCGCACCAATGGGCCGGTATCGTGCCCGATGTGATGCCCCTGGCCAAAGGCCTAGGCTCGGGCGTGCCAGTGGGGGCGATTGTCGCTGGGCCGCGCGCGGCTAAGGTACTGGGCGTAGGCAACCACGGCAGCACTTTTGGCGGCAACCCGCTGGCGATGCGTGCCGGACTGGAAACCATACGCGTGATGGAGCGCGATGGCCTGCTGGCCAACGCCGAACGCGTGGGCGCCCACCTCAAAGACCTTATCACCCGTGGTCTGGCACAGGAGTTGGCAGCGGGGACGGTCAAAGAAATTCGGGGCCAAGGCTTGATGTTGGGTATTGAACTGTCCAAGCCCTGTGGAGCGCTGATGCAAAAAGCGGCCGACCAAGGCCTGCTGATTAGTGTGACCGCCGACAGCGTCGTGCGATTGGTACCTTCGCTGATTTTGACTGCGGCCGAGGCCGAGCAGATGGCCGCTATGTTGTGTCCGCTGATCCGCGCTTTTTTAGCGGCCTGAACCCTGCCATTTTTGCATCGGACCTGGTCCACCATTTCCCGACATCACTATGCAACATTACCTGCAATTTAAAGACTTCAGCGCTGACGAATACGCCTATTTGTTTGCGCGTGCAGCGCTGATCAAGAAGAAATTCAAGGCCTACGAAAAACACCATACCTTGGTGGATCGCACACTGGCCATGATTTTTGAGAAGGCCTCCACCCGCACCCGTGTGAGCTTTGAAGCAGGCATGTACCAGCTAGGCGGCAGCGTGGTGCACCTGACCACGGGCGATAGCCAACTCGGGCGTGCAGAGCCCATTGAGGACAGCGCAAAAGTCATCAGCCGCATGACCGACTTGGTGATGATCCGCACCTTTGAGCAAACCAAAATTGAACGATTTGCAGCCAACTCCCGGGTGCCTGTGATAAATGGGCTGACCAACGAGTTCCACCCCTGCCAAGTACTGGCAGACATATTTACCTATATCGAGCACCGAGGCTCCATCGCTGGCAAAACTGTGGCCTGGGTGGGCGATGGCAACAATATGGCCAATACGTGGCTGCAGGCGGCCGATCTATTGGGCTTCACGGTCCATGTGAGCACGCCCAGCGGTTACGAGGTCAACCAGTCAGTCGCCGGCTTGCGCTCGGCCCATAGTTACCGCGTCTTTAGTGACCCGCTACAGGCCTGCCAGGGCGCGCACCTGGTGACCACCGATGTCTGGACCAGCATGGGCTATGAGGCGGAAAACGAGGCGCGCCGCGCGGCCTTTGCCTCTTGGTGTGTGGACCGCACCATGATGGCCGCCGCTGCCCCCGATGCCTTGTTTATGCACTGCCTGCCTGCGCACCGGGGCGAAGAAGTAGAAGCCGAAGTCATTGACGGCCCACAAAGCGTGGTGTGGGATGAGGCAGAAAACCGCATGCATGCCCAAAAAGCGCTGATGGAATATCTGTTGTTGGGGCGGCAGGCCTAATTCCAGAGCGCGTCTAGACAACAGCGCGTTGGTCGACCGGTAGGCTGCATAGACCGTTTCCGATGTGCAGCACTGGCCTTAGTGGGCCGGCGGGGGAGCTGCCTTTTTCTCTTCCTTGATTGTCTGCTTTATCTTGGTCTTGATTGGCGTAGGGCACTTGCCGATCGACGAGTTACTGTAGACCTGGAACATCTTGGAGTGGTCCGGGTCTCGGCAGATGTACAGGCAAATAAATTGGCCTTTTTCAGCGGCAATCTCGGTGGAATCAAAATCGCAAACGGCATCAATAACGCGAAATGGCTTTTTAGTTGCTGCTTTTTTGTCCTCCGCCTGGGCGCTACCCATGGCGAGCATTAGAGAAAAGGCTGAAACAGCGCACCAACGAATGAACCAATTATTTTTCATGCAATTACCAACTAATGAATAGGCCCGCTGGGCCAACAGCGGCGTGTACCACGCTGAAGCGCAGTCGCTCCAACCCCGTTTATACGGCATTTGTGTCAGGCCCCGACAAATGGAGGCATTACAACTCGTACCAAAGCGGGCAACAGAAAGCTATCGTCGGCTATATTTTGCCGTTATAAAGGCAATGGAATGTCAGAAGTTTACAAGCCAAGCCTCCCGCTGAAAGGCGGTTCAGCCTAGCTTGCTTTGAAACTGGGCCGTGTGTTCACAAGCGCTGGGCATGTTCTGGCCCCGCCTCGCAATGGATGCAACAGGCGCAACCTTTACAGCGAAGAAAATGGAATCGATG
>CANKNK010000184.1 GCA_947483455.1 Comamonadaceae bacterium
ACAGGCACAGGGGCACGATATAGCGTGCCAGCCTAGCAAAACCCTGCAGCGCCGACATGCCGCGCGCTGCGCACCACGCCATCAGTGCCGGTAGTGCAGCTATTTTCGATGGATGCACCGTGGCACAGTGCTGTTTGCGCATGCCTTGGCGCCGCATGACATAACGCAGCAACAGGCAGACAATTGCCGCCAAGCCCAGGCCCGCGTAATGCGCTAGCGGCCACAAAGCGCTTTGTTGCAATTGCAGGGCTACGCCGGCCACCACGGCCGCTGCCATCATCCATCCCTGTGCGCTGGCGGGCGAACTGCTGCTGGGCGGCCTATTCATTCAAATATCTTAAAGCGATATGCGCGGGCCTGCTGGGCGACAATGTGTCCCTTCCCGCTTGCGCCTGCCGCATGGGTGCGCGCCTGTAGCGGGCTGAAGTTTCAACCCACCCTCCCGCCCAGGCGGGACTTTGAAGGATAAAGCGCCATGAATATTTATGACACATTAAAAGATTTGCACATCAGCTTGCCACCGGTCTCGGTGCCCGCTGCCGCCTATGTGCCCTTTGTGCAAACCGGCAAGCTGGTATTTATCAGCGGCCATATCGCCAAAAAAGAAGGCAAACCTTGGGTCGGCCAACTCGGCGCCACCATGCAAACCGCTGAAGGTCAGCAGGCTGCCCGCGCCATCGCTATCGACCTGATGGGCACGCTACACGCCGCCGTAGGCGACCTCAACCGCGTCACGCGCATCGTCAAACTCATGTCCTTGGTCAATTCCACCGGCAGTTATACCGAGCAGCATCTGGTGACCAACGGCGCCAGCGAATTATTGGGCCAGGTCTTCGGCGAGCGCGGCGCCCATGCCCGTAGCGCCTTTGGCGTTGCGCAAATTCCGCTTGGCGCTTGCGTTGAAATCGAGATGATTGCCGAGATCGGCGATTAAGGCAAAGCTGCGATAAAGTCCGCCGTCGGCAGCACTTTGGCAAACGAGCCATTGAGGCCGGCAGAAAAAACTGCACTCAAGGGTCCATGGCGACTGAGGGCGGGTTGTCTATCATGGACTTGAGAATATGCAAGCCGCGCTGCAATTGCTCCACCGAATCCGGGGCATTAAGGCTAATGCGGATCGCATGCGGCGCGGGCGAGCGGCCGACTGCGAAGTGGTCTGCCGTGCGCACCAGCACACCGGCCTGGCGCAAGGCGGCGGCAAACTGCCCAGCGCGCCAGGGCTCGGGCAGGGGCAGCCAGATCAGCGGGTATTCGGTATCGGTGCGGAACTCCAAACCGTGCAGGATTTGCAGCGCCGCCTTCAGGCGCTCCTGGGTCAGTTGGCGCTGCTGCCCAATCAAAGCTTCCATCGCACCGCTTTCCAACCAGCGCGTAGCCACCTCGGGCAAGAGCGGCGCCACCATCCAGCTGTCAGCGCGCATGCTGGCGGCAAATTTGCTGAGCCACTCCGGCGCGGCCTCCACATAGCCTACGCGCAAACCAGGCGCCAGCACTTTGGAAAAACTACTGAGCAAAAACGACTGCTGCGGCAACCAGGTGGACAAAGCGGGCAGTGGCGCGGCCTGCATGGCGGCGTGTACGCAGTCTTCGATGATGTACAGCCCATGCGCGCGCACCACGGTGGCAATCGCTTCACGCCGCTGCATGCTCATGGTGGCGCTGGTAGGGTTGTGCAGCGAGGGCGCGCAGTACAAAAATTTGGTGTCAAAGGTCTTGGCCGCACGCTCCAGCGCTTGCGGTGTGATGCCTTGCTCGTCGGTCTCAATGCCTATGAGTTGCAAACGCATAGAGCGCGCCAGTGCCTGTAGGCCCGGGTAGCTGAGCGACTCGGTCAAAAGCGCATCGCCCGGACGCGCCACGGTGCGCAGCACACAGGCCAGGCCGTGCTGTGCGCCGTGGGTCACCATCACCCGGTTCCACTTGCCGGTGGTGCCAAAGCGGCACAGCCATTTGGCGCCCGCCTCGCGGTGGCGGCGCATGCCGGTCTCGCTTTGGTACATCAGCACCTGGCGCATCATTTCGGGGTCTTGCGCCAAGCTGGCAAAAGCGGCCTGCAGCGCCTGCGCCTCGTCCCCCACCATGGCGACGTTGTGCGCTAGGTCGATGGGGGCAGGATGCTTCGCCTCGTCCACGCCCTGGCCCACATGTTCGGCCGAGCGCACATAGGTGCCATCGCCCACGCGCGCCGTCGCCAGGCCCTGGCGCTCCAAGATCGCATAGGCGCGGCTGATGGTGCCGGTGGTCACGCCCAAGCGGCGCGCCAAATTGCGCTGGGGTGGCAGCTTCTCGCCCATGGGCACCTGCCCGTTCAAAATGGCCTGGGCCAGGTCCTCGGCAATCGATTGGTATTTGGGCTTGCTACCATCGCCCAAGCTGGCCGATGAAATCAGTTGTTCAAAAGACATAAACCATGTACATACAAAGGCGCATAGCCGGGTGGGACCGGAAGCATCCACCCACCCAAAGGCGCGCGCCAGGGGCTAAAAACCTTGTTCAATTACTTTATTTGACCGCATTGTTGGCATGCAATCTTATGCATAGTATGACCTTTGTACCCGTCGCATTCGTCAAACCCCTGCTCTTTGCACTGTCCATGCTCCTGATTGCCACCCTGCCCTACTGCTTTTCATGAACCGTTTTGACTTCATCATTGTGGGTGCAGGATCGGCCGGCTGTGTGCTGGCCAAGCGCCTGACCGAGAGCGGGCAACACCGGGTTTTGCTGCTGGAGGCCGGTGGCTCGGACCGCAGCCCGCTGATTCAAGTGCCGCTGGGCTACGGCATTACCTACGCCGACCCCAAATACAACTGGATGTACATGGCCGAGCCGGACCCGGCCATGAACCACCGCGCCTTGTACTGGCCACGCGGCAAAGTGCTGGGTGGCAGCAGTTCGATCAACGCCATGGTCTATATGCGTGGCCAGCAAGGCGACTTTGACGACTGGCGCGATGCCGGCAACCCCGGCTGGGGCTGGGCCGATGTGCTGCCCTATTTCAAAAAATCCGAAGACCATTGCTGGGGCGCATCCGAGCACCACGGCGCGGGGGGCGAATTGCACGTGAGCGACTTTGCCGGCCAGGTCCATCCCTTGTGCGAGCGATTTTTGAAGGCCGGGGACGCGTTGGGCTTTGGGCGCACCGCCGACTTCAATGGCCCCACCAAAGAAGGATTTGGTTTGTGGCAAATGACCATCCGCAACGGCCTGCGCGAATCCACCGCCAAAACTTTTTTGCGCGCAGCGATGCGCAGGCCCAATCTGACGGTCATCACCCATGCCATGGTGCGCCGCGTGGTGATCGATCAACACCGCGCCACCGGGATTGAATGCTCCATCGACGGCGTACTGCAAGTGTTTCGCGCCGACAAAGAAGTGATTCTGTCGGCCGGTGCGGTGAATTCGCCGCAGCTATTGCAAGTCTCAGGCGTTGGCGATGCGGCGCATTTGCAAAGCAAAGGCGTGCCGGTGCTGCACCACCTGCCACGCGTCGGCCAGGGCCTGCAAGACCACTTGGCGGTGTCTTACTTTTTCAAGTCCAAAGTGCCAACGCTCAACAACACCCTGGGGCCCTGGTACGGCAAGCTGTGGGCAGGCATGCGCTATCTGTGGGACCGCAAAGGCCCCTTGGGCATGAGTGTGAACCAGGCCGGCGCCTTTGTGCGCAGCCGCCCCGAGCTGGCCCGGCCCAATCTGCATCTGTACTTCAACCCCATCAGCTACACCGCAGGCAGCGCGCCGGTGGGTAAGCGCTTCCAGCTGCAAAACCCGGACCCTTTTGCCGCCTTCCTCATTTCATTTAACACCTGCCGCCCCACTAGCCGGGGTAGCGTGCTCATTAACTCACCGGACCCGCTGGCCAAGCCGCGCATAGAAACCAACTTCCTGACGACCGAGCACGACCGCCAGGACATCATGGATGGCTCGCGCCTGCTGCGCCGTATTGCGGCCGCAGCGCCACTGGCCGAGGTCATCAGCGCAGAACACCTGCCCGGCGTCCAAGTGCAAAGCGAAGAACAAGTCGTTGCCGACTTCGGCCAGCGCGCCGGATCGGTCTACCACGCCCCTTGCACCTGCGCCATGGCGCCAGATGACACGCGCGGCGTGGTTGATGCGCGTTTGCGGGTGCACGGCATTGCGGGCTTGCGGGTCATAGACGCCTCGGTATTCCCGGCAGTAACCTCGGGCAACACCAACGCCCCCACCATCATGGTCGCCGAAAAAGGTGCGGACATGGTCTTGCAGGACAATCGCTAAACGGCCCGCGTGCCGCCCTTGCGACCCCCTCGACTTTTAAAAAAAAGGCACAACCATGGACACCACATTCAATGCACTGGTCGTTGACCAAGTAGACGGCAAATCGGTCCCCGCGCTCAAGGAACTGCATGTATCGGACTTGCCCGCAGGCGAGGTATTGGTCGCTATCGACTACTCCAGCATGAACTACAAAGACGCCATGGCCCTGTCGGGCTTGGGCAAAATCATCCGAAGCTTTCCCATGGTTCCCGGTATCGACTTTGCCGGTACGGTGGTGGACTCAAGCAACCCGGCCTACCGCGCCGGTGACC
>CANKNK010000185.1 GCA_947483455.1 Comamonadaceae bacterium
CTCGTCAATAAACACATCCAAGATACCACTGTCGCTAAAGTCCAGCAGCGTGGTGAGCAGCGTGGTGCTGGCCACCGGGTGCTCGCCGCGAGCGGCCAGCACTGCCAAGCCCGTGGTCAGCATGGTGCCGCCCACGCAAAAGCCCAGGGCATTGATACTGTGGTCGGTGCCGCGCTTGCCTACGATGTCCTGCGTCACGCGGATGGCTTGGATAACTGCGTCTTCGATGTAATCATCCCAGGTCTTGTGCGCCAAGGATGCATCGGGGTTGCGCCAGCTGACCACAAACGTGCGGTGTCCTTGGGCCACCGCGTAACGCACCACCGAGTTGTCGGGCTGCAAATCCAGGATGTAGTACTTGTTGATGCAAGGCGGTACCATCAAAAAGGGCTTCTCAAATACCTTGGCGGTCAGGGGCTTGTATTCGATGAGCTGAAAGAGTTCGTTTTCAAAAACTACCGCGCCTTCGGTAGTAGCCACGTTTTTTCCTACCGTGAATACGCTCTCGTCGGTCATGGACACATGGCCTTGGCGCATATCGTGCAGCAGGTTTTGCAGGCCTTTGGCAATGCTTTCGCCCTTGGTCTCCAAGGCTTTTTCTTGGGCTTCGGCGTTGAAAGCCAAGAAGTTGCTGGGCGCTGCGGCCGCCACGCCCTGCTCGACGGCAAAGCGCAAGCGATTGCGGGTTTTTTCGTCGGCATCGACCGCGTCGGTCAGCGCCATCAGGGTGCGGCTATTGAGCAAATACACCGCAGCGTTCAGCGCGGCGACCGGGTTGTGGTGCCACGCCGGGCTGGCAAAGCGCTTGTCCTGCATTTGCAGGCCGCCTGCGCTCATCATTTGGGTCATCAGGGCCTGCGCGTCCTGCATGTACTGTTGTTGTACCGCTTGCAATTTATCGGCAGAAAACTGGATGGCCGGCGGGGTAGCGGGATGGGCCATGGCCGACATAGCCGCGCCCAGGTCCAGGCTTTGAAAGTTAGCCAGGGCTTTGGTCCAAGATTGGCTTACAGTCTCTTGGAATTGGGCGGCTGTCTTCGACCAGATATCAAACTGCGGGTTGTCCACGTTGTGTCCTCTTGAGCCGCAGAAGGGTACTGCGTTGGTGGTGTTTACTTCAGATTATCCGAGTGCTGGCCTTCGCCAGACTGACAATTTTTGCTGCGGTGCAGCATTTTAAGCGAAAAATATGTATATCGTTCCCATTGCATGGTTGTATGTGGCCTTAATGATGGCCGTGGCCGAGGCCACCAGCAGCCAGGGCACCTTGCTAGGGGCATTCTTTACCTTTGTGTTTTACGGGCTGATGCCTATCGGCCTGGTGCTGTATTTCATGGGCACACCGGCGCGGCGCCGTCAGCGCCTGGCGCGCGAGGCCGAGGAAGCACAGGCCTATGTAGAGACACAGGCCACCGGGGCCGTAGTTCAGGAAAGCCCCGCCTCAGAGCAAGCAAATACTGGCGACCTGGCGTCCGGTGACTTGGTCGCGCCGGTACGAAAAAAACCTTGAGGAATTGCCCACGGTGCACCAAGCGGGGCTGCCGTCATTGCCAAATACTGCCTGCACCCCGCTGGCCGCCAGGCGCTGACGCGCCAGCAGCGGCAGATCCGCCAAAAATTTGCCGCCTGCCAAGGGCACGAAAGCCTGGGCTGCTAAGGGCGACAACGCCATAAACGCAGCCCGCACCTCTGGCCCCACTTCAAAAGCTTGCGGGCCAATGCAGGGCCCCAGCCAGGCCAGCCATTGCGCGGCAGATCGCCCGGCGGCGGCCTGGGAGGCAAAAAAGGCCTCGACCACGCCAATAGGGCCACCCGAATTGCTGCTAGCGGATGTATCAGCGCCCGCCCGGCCAGCCGCAATGTCTTGCATCGCCGGGCCTTGCGCAATGGGGCCGGCGCCTATTGGCGCCCTGCGCGGTCCGGTCGCGACATCAGCACATCCGGCCAAGCCGCGCCAGCCTGCATGCAATGCGCCCACCTGGCTCGCCTGTCCACGGTCCAGATGGCAGAGCAGTATCGGCAGGCAATCGGCAATGCCCACGGTGCAGGCCAAACCGCGCTGGCCGGTGTAGCTGCCGTCGGCTTCTTGGTAGTCGGGGGTTTGCGCGTCAAGCGCTAGCAAACGGGTGCCGTGCACCTGCTTGAGCAGCACGGGCCGCGCCCCCAGGGCCTGCGCCAGCCGCTGCACATTGCCAGCGACCGCCTGCGGCGCATCGCCGACATAGGCGCCCAAGTTCATGCTGTCATAGGGAGCCTGCGATACGCCCCCAGCACGTGTGGTGCAGATCGCGCGCACCGAAGTGGGCACCGGCCAGTCTGGCGCTAGCCAGTCCGGATGCGGCTGCAAGGGTGCGGCGAGCTCTGAAATTTGCATGGCCCGAGCATAAACCGCCGCCTGCGCCGCTAACATCGGCCTGCCGCACCATGGCGCATGGTGTGGCCCCTACCGCACGGAACCCGCCCATGATTCTTGAAATTGCCGACATTCGGATCCACCCCGGCCAGAACGCCGACTTTGAGGCCGCTATTGCGCGCGGCGCAGCGAGCGTCATCGCACAGGCCCAGGGTTTTCATGGCTTCAAGGTCAACCGCAGCATGGAAACGCCCGAGCGCTATGTGCTGCAAATTTTTTGGGCCACGCTTGAGGACCATACCGTCGGTTTTCGCCAGTCGCCCGCGTTTACCGAATGGCGCTCCATCGTGGGGCCGTTTTTCGCCGCGCCACCGTATGTGGAGCATTTTGAACTGGTCGCCCAGTCCGACTAAACCAGGAAAGCCGCATCATGATTTACAGCTTCACGCCCCCCGCCGTGGTCGGCGTCCCCGTGGTGGACTCGCCAGCCTTGTTTCCGGTGCATCGCATTTACTGCGTGGGCCGCAACTATGAAGAGCATGCCAAAGAAATGGGCGGCACCGGTCGGGAAGCGCCCTTCTTCTTTATGAAACCGGCCGATGCCGTGCTCTATTGCGCGCCGGACGCCACCGCGCAAATGCCCTACCCCACCCTCACAGCCAATTTGCACCATGAAATTGAGCTAGTGGTCGCTATAGGCGTGGGTGGACACCACATTAAAGCGGCGGACGCGCACCGCCATATTTTTGGCTACGCCGTGGGCCTGGACATGACGCGGCGCGACTTGCAAAACGACATGAAAAAACAAAGCCGCCCTTGGTGCATAGGCAAAGGTTTCGAGCACTCGGCGCCCATTGGGGCGATTACCCCGGCATCGCAGGTGCCCGGCATTGAGCAAGCGCGCATCGCGTTGGAAGTGAACGGGCAGGTGCGCCAACACAGCGTGATCAGCAAAATGATCTGGAATATTGCCGAGACGATTGAACAACTCTCCATCGGCTGGACGCTACAGCCGGGTGACCTGATCTACAGCGGCACGCCCGAAGGCGTGGGCGCGGTGCAAGCCGGGGATGTGTTGGTGGGCAGTGTCGACGGCCTGTCGGATCTGCGCATGATCATCACCGCGCCTACTGCGGGATAAAGCGCGCGCATGTACGGCTCTCCGATAAAGCATTGCCGGCAATGCGGCACTGCGGTGCAGCACCGCATACCCGACGACGGCGACACCAAGTTACGCGCCGTCTGCCCCGCTTGCCACACCATCCACTACATCAATCCGCTTAACGTGGTGGGCACGATTCCCGTATGGGGCGATAAAGTGCTGCTGTGCAAACGCAATATCGAGCCACGCAAAGGCAAGTGGACCTTGCCCGCGGGCTTTATGGAGTTGGGCGAGACGACTGCGGAGGGCGCCGCGCGCGAAACCGTGGAAGAGGCCGGCGCGCAATTTGATATGCAAGCGCTGTTTTCCTTGATCAATGTAGCGCGCGTAGGCCAGGTGCATTTGTTTTACCGCGCTACCTTGCTCAGTCCCACTTTTGCGCCGGGCACCGAAACCCAGGAAGCCTTGTTGTTTGACGAAGCCGATATCCCTTGGGACGAGATCGCTTTTCGTACCGTCAAGGAAACACTGGAACATTTTTTTGCAGACCGGCGTGCGGGGCACTTTGGCTTTCACACGCTCGATATTTAATGCAAGTCCGTCCGCAGCCCCCGGCGCTGCTTGCCTTACGCCAGTTTCAACACGCACCCTGGCCCGAGCGGCGCGAACTGCTGCATGGCTGGGTGTATCGATTTGGCATTCACGCCGCGCTCAACTTCATTGACGAACCGGCCTGGCTGGCACTGATTTTTTGCTGAAAGCAGCCCTCGGCATGTTGCCCTGTTTTGTCGTCATCGACTTGGAAACCACCGGCGGTAATGCGCAGCAAGACCGCATTACCGAAATCGCCGCCGTGCGCGTCGAACAAGGCGTGGAAGTGGCGCGCTGGAGCAGCCTAGTCAACCCCGGCGTACGGATACCCCCGTATATCCAAAGCCTGACCGGCATCAGCGATGCGATGGTGCAGGACGCGCCGTATTTTGAGGATGTCGCCAGCCGCTTGCTCGAACTGCTAGACGGCGCGGTGTTTGTGGCCCACAACGTGCGCTTTGACCATGGCTTTGTCTTGCATGCGCTCGAGCGCATGGACAAGCCCTTCAAGGTC
>CANKNK010000186.1 GCA_947483455.1 Comamonadaceae bacterium
CGGGGCTTTGCCTCCCGTCGTCATGGCGGGGCTCTGCGTGCCGCCACCGGCATCGCCACCACCGTCGCCGATACCGTCAATGGATTTGAAATAGTTTGTCATGCTTATCCAGGGTGGGCGCCAGCAGGGCTGCCGTATGGGCATCTGCGGCCGCTTGGTCTTTTTTCTTGCGCAAGGCCCAGCGCCACAAGGCGGTGGTGTCGAGCGGCAGCACCAGCATAAGGTGCTCCAAAATCGCCAAGGCCAACATGGTGCCGACCAATACCGCACCTACAGCTTGCGCCTGGCTGGTCAGCGGGCTGGAAGCATAAGCGACCAGCCACCACAAACAGACACTGGCCAAGGCCACCGCAAAGGGAAAGAAGGCATTGAAACGACGGCGGCGAAAAAAGCTCTCCAGATAGGCTAGATGCGCGGGCAAAAATTCTTCGCTCAAATTGCGCACACCGAAAAACAGATTGAGTTTGGCACTGGTACGCATGATCCATAACACCAGATAGGTGCCAGTGCCGACCTGGTTGGGCGCATCCCAGGTGATAGCGACGATGGCGCAACCGACCAACAAAATCGCCAATTCATGCCATAGCACCGCGCGCAGCGATTGCACAAAACGCGGCCAACCCAGGGCGCCTTGTGGCAGCGCAGTAGTACGTGGGCCCGTAATCCAACCGGTGAGAAAGCTCAGCTCATTCCAGCCCCAGGCCAATAGCGCACAGGTAAATGCGCAATAGGCACCCGCCACACCGGTTTGCTGCGCGGTATGCGCCAGACCCACCAGCGCGGCGACACCCAGCAACGACGATAAAGCCTGGCTCAGCGCTACTGCCGAGCGTGACATGCGGTTGAGCAGGATCACGATGCCGGTGCTAAACCACCAAATGAATATCGCAAACCCGAGCGCGACAGAGGCATCGTTCATCCGCAGCTTTCTGGGTGCCGAGGAACAGGTCTTACCAGGCCGGAACCATGCGCACCTGCGCGGGCAAGGTGTGGTGTTGCACTGGCATGAAGTACAAGCGCACAAAGGTAGCTGCACCGGATACCGCCCAGCGCGCGCGCTGCAAGGCACCAATCAGGCCACCACGCGCCTTGGCTTTGTCCATCTGGGTTTGCACATGGAACAAATGCGCAAGCCCTTCGCGGAAATCCGGGTTGTCGATGTCCAAGCTGACGGGAAAGACCTGGCGGGTAATTTCATTCGTGATGCGAAACACTTCGTAGTCGTAGGTGGTGGACTCCAAGCCCATTTCATGGTGCAACATGGGGCGGCAGTGGTCGCGCACATACATGGTGGCGTAGACCGCCAACAGGAAAAAGCGGATCCAGTACACATTGCCACCGCGTAGCAAATGCGGGTTGGCGCGCATGATGAGCGCAAAGGACTCGCCATGGCGGAACTCGTCATTGCACCAACGCTCGAACCAGCGAAATATCGGGTGAAAACGCTTGTCCGGATTTCTTTCCAGTTGGCGGAAGATGGTGATATAGCGGGCGTAGCCGATTTTCTCGGAAAGGTAAGTCGCGTAAAAAATGTATTTGGGCTTGAAGTAGGTGTAGGCCTTGGTGCGCTTTAGGTCACCCAGGTCGATGCCCAGGCCGAAGTCTTTGAGCGACTGGTTGATAAAGCTGGCATGGCGCGATTCGTCGCGGGCCATATAGCGCATCAATTGTTTGATATCAGGGTTTTCGACGTTCTTGAAAATCTCGTTGTACAAAATACAACCTGAAAATTCAGAAGTCAAAGACGAAATCAGAAATTCTAAAAATTCCTGGCGCATTTCCGGGCTGACTTGCGAAAAGCGCTCGGCTACTTCTTTGGCAAATTCAGGGGTGCGTTGGAAATGGTCGTGGTTGTTATCGCCCTCGTACTCGGCCATCATCGTGTCCCACTCGGTGCGCATGGAGGACACGTCAAGGCGGTCCATCGCGGCAAAGTCCGTGGTGTAAAAGCGCGGGCTGAGCATGGTGCTCTCGACGGCTTTTTGGGAGGCTTTTGCTGCCGAGTCGATGGTCGGGGTCGCTTCCATGAAGGTGCTCCAAGTCAGGGTTATGGTTATTCAGGCTGCATTGCCAAAAAGCGTGCGAATTCAGCCGTATTGGTCGGCCCAAATGATTCTAGGTCGACCCGTTGGCCGGTACTGGGGTCCATCAAAGTGACGCGGCCATCGACACGGGCTATCAGGTCAAAGGGCTTGTCCGAGCCGATACCGCGCGAGTGACGCTCGCGCGTCAGGGCGCGCAGCGCGCCGCGCACAAAACCTTGTTCACCGTACAGCACGGTCAGCTTCTCGCCGGTCAGGCCATCGGCGACCAAGACGCTATGGTCTTTCTGGTCTTGGAACAACAAGGAACGCTGCACCGTGGGGGCCGCCGCAAGCTGGTCGGGGCCATTGCCGGTGATGCGGATGAGACCCACAGAAATTAGGGAAAACGCGATGATGCCACCAGCGCAGTACAACACCCATTTGGGGAAGCTGTCCGCTGAGGTGCCGGTAGGCTTGGCGGCCATGGTGAAGCTGCTCATGTGGGGCTCACTTGCAGCGCAGGACTGGCGTGGCGGCTGGTGCTTTCTTGCACCGCTGCTTTGGCCTGCATACCCGTGGCCTGCGACCAGGCATCGCGCACATGGGCGGCCACGGTTTGCACATCGGCAATGGCGCGCAAAGTGGGCTCGGGCTGGTTGATGCGCCAGGGACGCACGCTGGGCCACAAATGCACCCAGGCGATACGGTCATCGCCCTGCAAAGTTAAGCTGATATCGCCAAAACCGCCATCTAAGTGGCGCACATCGGCGGCTGTAATGCGCTTGAGGGGTAGATTGAAAGACACCGTCAGCACGATGCCCAGGCGCATCACGATGCGCTTATTCGTCACGGTGTAGACGGTGGTGCGCGCTGTCATCCAGGCCAGCGTCCAGACACACACCAGACCCGTGAGCGACAGCGGAACAATCCACTTTACCGACAGCAGCAGCGCCATGGCACCCGCGCCGGACTCCAGTGCTGGCCACGCACAGGCCAACACCAGCAGACCGAAATAAAAGACCAGTTTGCGGGTATGAAAGGCCGATGCCGCGAGGGCACGGACGTCCGGCGAGCCCTGCCACACAATGTGTTCATCGGAGGGCAAACGCTCGGGCAGTCCGTACTGCGGTTCAAACTCATATTCGTGGCCGAGGTTTTCTATGGACATGGTCTTTCCTTCTCAGTCTGCATTAAAGGCGCAGGGCGCTTAAATCAGGGGTTCGCTACGGCTAGCGTCGGCATACAAGGTTCCGCCGCCGTAGTAGGCACTGATTTTTTCCTCTTCCAGCTTGGTGATCTGGTCGGGGTTGCGCAAAGCGGGCACCGCCGCGAAATGGCGGGCGTAAATGGCATGCACCTCCACTTGGTTACGGCGTACCAGCGCAAACGGTATGGGCAGCAAGACCGTGCGACCCCCCGCGATTTCCACTTCTAAGTAGCGGAACATCATTTCGGCCGCGTCAATCCAGATGTCTTTGACCGTGCCGCCTTGCTTGCCGTCACCGCCCATGACGGGCAGGCCACGGGGGTCCACGTCTTGTGCTGCCACGGTGTAGTCGCTGGCGACGCGCAGGGGTTGCAACAACAAGGCACCAGAGTGCATACGCTCGGGCACATCGGCACGGTTGGACCAAGCGCCCGCGCCTACACCCGATGTCATGGCATCGCCCGTAGGCTCGATGGGTGAGCCTGAACCCATGCCGGTAGAGGCGCCGCGGATGGGTGGCTCTTTGCGGGTCAGGTCGGGCACGGTCACGCTGTGGCCACCTTCGAGTAAAAACGTTTTGGGCTCAGGTATCGGAAAGCCCTTGACCACAGCGCGCCCACTGCTGCCAGACTCCATGGGGTAGCCCTCACGGTGGTTTTCCTGCACGAGGTAGTAAATAAGACCGGCGAAAAAGACCCAAAACACATACAGCAGTATTTGGGCTAGATCGACGTAGCCAGTGATGTTTCCGACAGTTTGCATGGCGACTTCTCCTTCGATGACGACTAGGTACGTAACTCGGCCAGGCCGAGGGTGGGTGGGACTACGGGCGAAAAAACCGTGCGGCGTTTGACCAGCGGGCCAATCGCAACCAGGGTGATGAAAAGAAACAGCATTTCGACGTGGTAGACCATGCTGTAACCGACGGAGGGGTCGGTCATGGCCGGGCCCCATAGGCCTTGGGTGGTGACGCCGCTGACCACGTCGCGCAAAGCACCACCAATAAACATGGCCAACCCAGCGGCTGCGGACTGGACCGCACCCCAAGCGCCTAGCGCCAAGCCGACAAACTTGCCTTCCATGCGCATGGCGGTAAACAAGGTACCGACCGCAAACAGGCCGCCGCCAAAGCCAATGCCGAATGCCCCTACACGGAACAACCAGCCCGCCTCTAAGGGCGCGGAAAAAATCACCGCTGAAAACGCGGGCAAACCGGCCAGCGTTCCGTAGGCGGCAAGGCGCATGGGGTCTATGCCTGTGGCCAACTGGCGGCCAGAGACATAAAAACCGAGCAAACCACCGGCGGCCAACATGGCCGTC
>CANKNK010000187.1 GCA_947483455.1 Comamonadaceae bacterium
ACACAGTAGACATCGACGAGCCACGTAAAAACTTGAGGCTTGGAGTAACGTCCGTCACGAAATTAAGCTCCCGACTTGGATTTAGGCGGGGATTTGGCCCTTTCTTCAATCCCCAGGGACAAGCGCAGCTTTTTGACAACACCGGTGAGCAATTGGCTGACGCGCGACTCGGTCACACCCAAAACCTCGCCAATTTCCTTTAAATTGAGCTCTTCCACATAGTAGAGCGACATCAACAGCTGGTCGCGCTCAGGCAGTTCCGCGATGGCATCGGTGACGGCGCGCATGAAATCTTCATGCTCCACAATGACATCGGGTTGGCGTGAGCGGTCGTCGGCAATGCCCAGCACTTCGTCATTGATCACTTCCATGGAAAGCGTCTCAAAGCGCTTGGCGTTCCCACGCTTTTTCTGGAACTCCTCCAGATCGTCGCCCATATGCTCCGCCAATTCGCTTTGGGTGGGGGTACGACCCAGCTCGCTGGCAAGAAAATTAATCGCCTCGTTCTCTGACTTATTAAAGGCCACCGCCGAGCGGGGCAAATAGGACAGTTGGCGTACTTCATCCAGTATGGCGCCGCGCACCCGGCTCAGGGCGAAACTCTCAAATTCGATACCCTTGGTCGGATCAAAGGCACGTGCGGCCTCCAACAGGCCGATCATCCCGACCTGCATCAGCTCATCGAGCTCCATAAATGGGGGAATGCGCACCTTCAGGTGCAAAGCCACCCGTTTGACCATGCCCAAATGGGCCATGACGAGTGCCTCGCTGGCATCATGGACCTCATCGTAGAGCTTGGTGGCGATAGCCATATTGATTAGTCCTGGTGCCGCACCAAGCGTTCGACAAAAAATTGCATTCCACCTGAGAAATTGGCAATTGGGGGCATTTGGGTGATGGATTTGGCCAGGCGCTTGAAATCGCGGGCGCTGTTGCTGCGCGGTGCAAATTCGAGCACCGGCTCGTATTTTTTGTGCGCCGCCAAGATGGCGTCGTCATTCTCAATCGAGCCCAGGTAGCGGGTGGTGAAATTAAGAAACTGGGCGCACACTTGGTTGATGCGACGGTACAGGTTTTGCCCGTCGGCCTGGCTGTTGACCGCGTTGGGCACGATATAAATCTCGTTCAGGTCGTAATCCTGGATCAAGACTTTGATGGTTCCGTAGGCGTCGGCAATCGACGAAGGGTCATCCCGCACGACGATATAACGGCGCTGGCAGGCACCCATAAAAGTGAGGACGGTGGGCGAAATACCCGCCGCCATGTCCACAATCAGGTAGTCGATTTCGTCTTCCAGGGCACTAAAGGACTGCACGATGCGAGAGGCCTGTACCCGGGTCAGCGAGGCCAGTTCTTTCACGCCCGAGGCACCCGGGACCAACATCACGCCGTGGCGCGAGGTGACAATAATTTCCTGCAAAGTCTTTTGCCCACTCATAAAGTGGCTCAAATTGAAGGGGCACACACAGCCCAAGGCGATTTGCGCGTTGGCCAAGCCCATATCGGCGTCAAACAACATGACGCGGTGACCCGCCATGCGCAGGGCGATCGCCAAATTGACGGCCACGGTCGTTTTACCGACGCCACCTTTGCCACTGGCGATGCCGATCACCTCGGTACGAGCAGTTTTAGTCATTCTTTTCTAGCGATATTCTCAATTGAAGGGCCCGCGCATACCCCGGGGGCTTGCAGGCGAAAACAGGCGTGGCGACGGCGGCGGCAATTTCACCGAAAGGGGTTTGGAAACCTGGATCGGGGCGATGGCTGTGATCGGGCCAATGGTCTCGGGCGCCCGCGAAAGCTGGGCAAGAGCCATTTCTACCAACGAAGCTGCACTCAAATCCCGCCTCAAAGCCCCCAACTGGGCTCCATCGCTCGCTGCGGATAGCGGCAGAAAATTATCGCAGAGAAACTCGACCAGGGGCCAAGGTTGGACAGATTCATCCAATTTACTCACCATCAAGCTATTCCAGCGGATGCCCGGGCTGCGCAACGCGCGGCGCAAAGTGGCCGTGGAAGCGTCCGCAGCGACCAGTGCATGGGTGGAGCAAGTCGGGCATACCGCCTGAATTTCCATAACCCGTTCGGCCATATGGGTACCGCAGGTGTCGATTAGGACCAGGCTGCGCCCACCTAACTGGGCCAGCAGCGCACTCAAGGCGGCGCCGCTGTCCGCACGGAAACACTCAATACCGGCTTGGTTGGCCACGGCCTGGGTCTGCGCCCAGGCACCCACGCGCTCGTCGCGGTAGCTGATGATGGCAACTTTGGCCGCCGCCTGCTGGCTAGCGGCTTCGCGCGCCAGGCGCACCACCATGGTCGTTTTACCCGCGCCTGAGGGACCGGCAATCACATGGATACCGGCCTGCGGCAGTTCCATACTGGGGCGGTGCGACACCTGCTCGAGCTGGTTACGAACCGCCATCAAGGCCTCGTGCTCGCTGCGCATGTCTTTCACCGTATCCAAGAGCAATGTGCGCAGACCACCGGGCATACCGGCGCGGGTGAAGGAAGCCATCAGCTCCTCCACTTCGGGGGACATGTGCTGCCCATGGTTCCAGGCCGGTGCTTGCTGGGTCAGTTGGAACTCGCGGCGCAAAGCAGCCAGTTCCTCACGAATCAAATCCATCATTTCGCGGCTGGCGAAATCTTCGCGTTCCGGGGCTTTTCTTTGCACCAGCGGCAAGGACTGCGCTGGTGCGGGTGTTTTGGCGGCTTGCGCCTGCCCTTTGGGCTGGGTCTGTGCCTGCGCGAAATGGCGTTTGAAATCGGTGCCGGTTTCGCTCGCCTTGGCAGCCAACGCAGGCTCAGGGGATTCCTCGATATCGATCGCCACCACCAACTCGGGTTGTCCACCGACCATATGGTTGGAAATAACCAGCACGTTGCGGCCGTACAAGGCCATGGCCTTTTCGGTGGCACTTTTGGTGTCGTGGGCCAGTATGCGTTTGAGTTCCATGGTACTTGTTCCGCAATAAATAGGAAGGGTGGGTCAGGGCGATGGCGAGGTATCAAGCCTGCTGGTTATCAGCGCTGACGGTATGAATGACCTGAATCGATTGGTCATCCGGGATTTCTGCATACGATAAAACGACCATTTCGCTCACGCGATGGCGCACGGCTTTGGCCAGCCAGGGACGTATCGCCGGGGATACCACGAGCACTGCGGCGTGACCCAGTTCTTCTACGTCTTTCGAGCCATTGCGTAAAGCGGCAAACAGGCGCTCGGCCAGGCCAGGCTCCATCACGACGTTTTGGTTTTGGCTTTGCTGTTGCAGCACGTTGTGCAGCAATTGCTCTAGACCGGGATCCAGCGTCATCACCGAGAGTGTTTCTTTTTCATCGAGCAGGTTTTGCACAATCATGCGGCCCAAACGGGGGCGCAGCAAGGCAGTGAGCTGTTCGGGCTCTTGCGTGCGGGCGCTCACTTCGGAGAGCGTCTCCACAATCGTGCGCATATCGCGGATCGACACCGAGTCATTGAGTAAGCCTTGCAGCGTGCGGGTGAGCACGCCCAGGGACAATTTGGACGGCACCAGGTCTTCGACCAGTTTGGGCGATTTGGCCGTCAACTTGTCGAGCAATTGTTGTACTTCGTCGTGGCTGAGCAGGTCGGCTGCGTTATCGCGCAATACTTTGTTTAAATGGGTGGCCACGGCGGTAGCCGAATCGACCACGGTGTAGCCCAGGGCACGGGCATGGTCGCGCTGCGAGGGCTCGATCCACACGGCTTCCAGCCCGAACGCCGGTTCGGTGGTGGGCGTGCCCTCTAAGTTGCCATACACCTGGCCCGGATTGATCGCCATTTCGCGGCCGACTTTGACCTTGCCACGCCCACGCACCACGCCTTTGAGCACGATGTGGTAGCTGTCCGGGTCGATGCTCAAGGCATCGCGGATACGCACCGGCTGGATCAAAAAGCCCAGTTCGGCCGACAATTTTTTGCGCACGCCTTTGACGCGTGTCATCAGCTGGCCGCCGGTTTCGGCATTGACCAGGGGTATCAGGCCATAGCCAATCTCCAGGCCCACCAGATCGACTTGGTCCAGGTCTTCCCAATCCAGTTCTTTGGGCTGCTCGGCGGCAGCCACCGCGGCGGCTTCGGCCACTTTCTCGGGGGAGTCGGCCGCGGCGTCGCGGCGCAACAATATCCAACCCAGACCCGCAGTAGCAGCGGACAAAAAGATAAACACCAAGTGCGGCATGCCAGGCACTACACCGAGCACCGCCATGATGATGGAGGTGACAAATAAAGCGGTCGGATTGCCCAACTGGCTGGAGGCCTGCTCGGTCATGGACTCGGTGGTCGTCACCCGCGTCACCACAATAGCTGTTGCCAGCGAGAGCAACAAGGCAGGAACTTGGGCGACCAGGCCGTCACCGATGGTGAGCAGGGAATAGATACGGGCAGCTTCGCCCATGGATAAGCCATGCTGGCCTACCCCAATGGCAAAACCGCCCACCAGGTTGATGATCAAAATCAAAAGCGCGG
>CANKNK010000188.1 GCA_947483455.1 Comamonadaceae bacterium
TGCAGTCAAGCATGGAATTATGACCGGCAATATGCATAAGCCCCTCGCGCAGTACACACGATTTGCGCAAAGAGTGCGCAGGCGTTACGACAGCACACTGTCGATGTTGGCCCAGGGCCTGCCCGATGCGCCCGCTCAGAGCGCCCTCTACCAGGCGCTGCGCACCCAAGGCCTCGCCGTGGGTGAGTCCTTGCGCATCACCCGCCAACATGTGCTCGAACGCTTGTTGGTGCTGGACTGCGAAACCGGCCTGGACTTGCGGGCGGTCACCCAGTGCATGACTGAATTGGCAGAACTGGCGCTCTGCGAAGCCTATGCCCAGGCCAGTGCCGATGTGCAATCGGTGCATGGCGCGCCCTGCAAGGCTGATGGCAGCCCCTGCGGGCTGTGCATCATCGGTATGGGCAAACTCGGTGCGCGCGAGCTCAACGTCTCTAGTGACATCGACCTGATTTATGTGTACGAAGCCGATGGCGACACAAGCGGCAATAGCGAAGGGAGGGGCCGCATCTCCAACCAAGAGTACTACGGCAAGCTGGTGCGTGCGCTCTATACCCTCCTGGGTGATACCACCGAGCACGGTTTTGTTTTCCGGGTAGATCTGGCATTGCGGCCCAATGGCAACTCCGGGCCGCCTGCGGTGTCTTTGGGCGCTTTAGAAGAGTATTTCCAGACCCAGGGCCGCGAGTGGGAGCGTTTTGCCTGGCTCAAAAGCCGGGTATTGGCGCCGCAGGCGAGCGTGGGTAGCGCTTTTGCCTTGCAACTGCGCGCGGTTGTCACCCCCTTTGTGTTTCGCAAATACCTGGACTACAACGTGTTCGATGCGTTGCGCGTGCTGCACCGCCAAATCCGCGAGCATGCGGGCAAACGCAGCGCCGGCCACCCCGAGCGGCACAACGATGTCAAGCTCTCACGCGGTGGTATCCGCGAAATTGAATTTACCGTGCAACTATTGCAAGTAGTGCGCGGCGGCCAGTTCCCTGAACTGCGCACGCGCCCTACGCTGAGCGCCTTGCAGCGCTTGGTACAAGCGGGCCTGATGCCGCCAGAAAAAGCCCAAGCACTTGAAGCGGCCTATGTATTTCTGCGCCGTGTGGAGCACCGCATCCAATACCTGGACGACCAGCAAACCCATGTGCTGCCGACTGGGGATGCCGATCTGGCCTGGATCGCCCAGACCTTGGACATCGCCAGCACCAGCGCCTTGTTAGCGCAACTGGACCACCACCGCGAAAACGTGGCGCAGGAATTCGATGTTTTGCTCGGCGGCAGCGATAAAGCTTGCAGCAGCTGCAAACCCGGAGAAGCGGACCCGGCCAAGCCCAGTGCGACACCGCATACCGACCTGGACAGCGTGCTCACGCAACTGCCCCCAAGCATGCACGAGCGCTTGGCGCTGTGGCGCGACCATCCGCGCGTCCTGGCATTGCGAGAGGAATCGCGCGGGCGCTTGCTGCGCCTGGTGCAGCGCACGGGCCAGTGGCTGCATGACGGCGAAATTAGCCAGGACGCCGCACTGCGCTTGATGGACTGGATGGAGTCTTTGTTGCGCCGCGAAAGTTATCTGGCCTTGCTGGTCGAGCGTCCCGGCGTGCACCAACGCTTATTGCGGCTATTGGGCGCGGCGCGTTGGCCGGCGCGTTACCTGCTAAAGCACCCGGGCGTTATCGACGAGCTGGCCGGAAGCACCATGGTGCGCGAGCGCTTTGACGCCGTCGCCTGCGAGGTCGACATCGAGCGCCGCTGCTTAGCCTTGCGCAATAGCGGAGAAGAGGACGACGAAAGCCTGCTAAACCTCTTGCGCCGTGCGCACCATGCCGAGGTGTTTCGTACGCTGGCGCGCGATGTCGAAGGCCTGATGACGGTGGAACAAGTAGCCGATGATTTAAGCGCTTTGGCCGAAGTGATATTGCGTATCACCGCCCGCTGGGTATGGCAGCGCATGAAACAGCGCCATTGCGAATTACCGCGCATTGCCATCATCGCTTACGGCAAGCTCGGTGGCAAAGAGCTGGGCTACGGCGGTGACCTGGACATCGTGTTTCTGTACGACGACCCGGACGAACGCGCGGGTGAAATGTACGGCACGCTGGTGCGCAAACTGATTAACTGGCTGACGGTCAAAACGGGCGAGGGCGATCTCTACGAAATCGACACCGCCCTGCGCCCCAACGGCAACTCAGGTCTTTTGGTCACCAGCTTTGCCGCCTACGCCGACTACCAGCAGCAGCGTGGCTCCAACACCGCCTGGACCTGGGAACACCAGGCCATGACACGCGCCCGTTGCGTGCTGGGCAGTGCCGATCTGCACAGCCGATTTGATGCCATCCGTGAGGCGGTGATTTGCAGTCCGCGCGATCAGTCCGCGCTGCGCATGGAAATAGCTGTGATGCGCCAAAAAGTGCGCGCCGCCCACCCGGTGCCGGCGGAGCGTTTTGACGTCAAGCACAGCCCGGGCGGCATGGTGGATATCGAATTCGCGGTGCAGTTTTTGGTGCTAGCGCACGGGCATGCGCATGCCGGTTTGCGCGCCAATGTGGGCAATATCGCGCTCCTGCAGGCTGCGCAAGACTGCGGCTTGCTGCCAGCGCCACTGGGCTACGCCGCCGCCAAGGCTTACCGCATGCTGCGCAGCATCCAACATAAAGCGCGCCTCAACGAAGATCCGACCCAGGTCGCTTCGGCCCAGGCCGAGCAAGAGCGCCAGGCTGGGCTGGCGGTGTGGCGAGCCGTGTTTGGGAACTAGGCTTACAAGCATTGTCCCGGCGACCGATGTGGCGCGCCCCAGCAGCCACTGTGCTTGCCTTGGCGCCAACTAAGCGTTGCGCAAAAACGCCCCCAATTGCCGTACCGAGGCATCGGCTTCGGCAAAGCGCCCGGCAAATATTTGCCATACGTGCCACATCCCTTGGAACTCTCGCAGTTGCACGGGTGTTCCAGCAGCTTGCAGCTTGGCGGCCAGGGCCTGGGCATCGCCGAGCAGGGCCTCGTGTTCTCCTACATGAATCAGTGTGCGCGGCAGCCCGTGCAGCGCGGCGAAATGGGGCGAGGCCAGTGGCTCTGCCAAGTCGCTGGTTCCGACATACAGCTGGGCTGCCATCGACAGTGTGGATGTGTCGGGAAAAAACGGGTCTACCGCGGCCTTGCTGTGGTGGGTGGGCAGGCTGAGCGTCAAATCGGTCCAGGGCGATAGCAGCGCCAAAGCCCCTGGCACGGCGTGGCCCCAATCGCGCAAACGCAGGGCCAAGGCCAGCGCCAGACCGCCACCAGCAGAGTCGCCGGCCAGCACAATGGTGCGCGCAGGGTTCTGTTGGTGCAGTGCCAGGTAGACGGCGTGGGCATCCTCCACCGCAGCGGGAAAAGGGTGCTCGGGTGCCAGGCGGTAGTCGAGCAAAAAACAATCCATGCCGGCAGCTTGGGCCAAGTGCCCCGCCAGACCGCGGTGGGTGTGGCAGGAGCCCGTGATGTAGGCGCCGCCATGCAAATACAAAAGTACCGAGTGCGCGGTGGCGCCCGCTGGACGCAGCCACTCACCAGAGCAGCCGCTCAGTTGTGCCGCCTGCACTTGCACGCCTGCAGGCGCAGGAAACATGCGTGCCGATGATTTGTCGCGCGCGGCCCGCACTTGTTCCAAACTGCCGCCGCGCAATGCGAATTTACGCAACTGGCGCTTGACGGCATAGTAAAAAAAACGGGACTTTAATGAGGGCAAGTCACACTCCTAGAAAAGGCCATAGGCGACCCCCGTAAACCATCAATGCCCAGGCCCGGCTTAGATGCCACTGCCTTGCGCCAATTGCTGCGCAAAGGTGCGGATACCGCGCAGCAGCATCTCAATCGCTACCGACACCAGCACCAGCCCCATCAAGCGTTCAATAGCAGTCACCACGCGCCTCCCAATAAGACGCTCAATGCGCTCGGCTGACACCAGCACCGCTGCGCTGATCAGCATGGTCACGCACAGTGCAGCGACCCACTCCATGCGCTTTTCCGGTTGCTGCGACACCAGTAACAAAACCGTGGCGAGGGCTGAGGGCCCGGCAATAGAGGGTACCGCCAGCGGAACGATCAAAGGCTCTATCAGCAACTCAGTTTCGGCTTGCGCCGGTGGTGGAAAAACCATGCGCAGTGCAATCAAAAACAAAATCACCCCACCGCCGATTTGGAGCGCCAACTCGCTCAAGTTCATCAGCCGCAAAAAGCCTTCGCCGACGAACATAAACGTCAGCAGTAAAAAAAAGGCAATGGAAATTTCACGCAGAATCACGCGCGGGCGCCGCTCTTGCGGTACGTGCTTGAGGGCATTGGCAAACACCGGAATATTGCCCACCGGGTCGGTAATGAGCACCAGCAAAATCGTTGCCGATACAAAGGTGTAATTCATCATGGGGCGTACACCGTGTCCAATGAGGCAAAGCCTTTGATCTCCAGCGGGTTGCCGCTAGGGTCTAGAAAAAACATGGTCCATTGCTCGCCGCTCTGTCCGGCAA
>CANKNK010000189.1 GCA_947483455.1 Comamonadaceae bacterium
CCGTGCGCAGCCCCTGACGCGGCGCGAACTCTCGTCTTGGATCAGCGCTGACGACATGGAACGCTTGGTGCTGGCCAGTTTGCGCGCGCCGGTGGTGGGTCACACCATTGTGTACGGCGTCTCGGCCAACGCAAGCAGCTGGTGGGACAACCGCAGCGCCCAGCATCTGGGATACCAGCCCAAGGACGACGCATCGGTCCACGCGGCACGCTTGCTGGCAGAGGAGCCGCAACTCGATTTGAGCGATCCGGCCACCGTGTTCCAAGGCGGGCTCTTCGTACACAACCAGCCGCAGTGAGGCGCTATGGGCGTCACGGTTCTTAGGCCTGATTACGCGGTTTTGCCCGCGCCGGCCTGCACCGTGGGCGAAAGCCCCTTGTGGAGCGTGGCGGACCAGTGTCTGTGGTGGGTCGACATCGAAGGCCAGCTTTTGTACCGCTGGCGTCCCCAAGCAGGCCAGGTGGACTGCTGGACAAGCCCTGAACGCATCGGCTGCGTAGCGCTGTACGCGGGCGGGCAGGGCGGCTTGATCGCTGCCATGGAAAGCGGCCTATTTGTCCTGATGCCTGTGCTGGGCCAGCCCTTGGCGCCGCGCCTTTTGGCGTCTATCAGCCACGGCCAGGACGGTATGCGCTGCAACGATGGCCGCTGCGACCGCGCGGGCCGCTTCTGGGTCTCGACGATGGTGCGCGACATGGGTTTAGCGGCCCCGCAAGGTGTGCTCTACCGGCTCGATGATGTGCCGCAAGGGCCCGTGTTACGGCCGCGGTTGGACGGTCTCATTACAGGCAATGGGCTGGCCTTTAGCCCGAACGGTAAATTGGCCTACCTCTCCGACTCGCACCCGCAGGTGCAGCAGATCTGGCAGTTCGATGTGGACGTGGCGGGCGGTCTGCACAATCGGCGCAGCTTTGTGGACATGCACCAGCACCCCGGTCGCCCCGACGGCGCTGCGGTCGATCAAGACGGCTGCTACTGGGTATGCGCCAACGACGCTGGCTTGCTACTGCGCTTTACGCCCCATGGTGTGCTGGACATGCAGGTCCAGGTTCCGATGGACAAGCCCTCGATGTGCGCCTTTGGCGGCGCGCGACTAGACCAATTGTTTGTCACTTCCATCTGCGCCAGCGCCCAGCCAGGCGCAAGGCCGCATGCCTTAGCGGGCCACACCCTGTGTCTGGAGTTAGGCATTGCTGGGCTGCCCGAGCGGGCCTTTGGTGCAGGCTCCGGCCTAGCTTAGGCGGCCGGCGGGCCCTTGCGGCCGGTGGAATTGCGTATTACCAAGCGCGGGCGCAGCGTCTCTTCGCTGGCCTCTAATTTGCCTTCAATCAGCTCCAGCATGCGCATAAATGCCAGCTCGCCCATGGCCTCGCTTTGCATATCCACCGTGGTGAGCGAAGGCATGGCATACCGGGCAAAGGGAATGTCGTCAAAGCCAGCCACGGAGACTTGCTCGGGCACCTTGACACCGGCCACTTGGGCCTGGTTCATAAAGCCGATGGCCAGCAAATCGTTGTAGCAAATCACAGCGTCCGGTCGGTCGCCGCGCATCAGCACCTCGCTGACGGCGTTTTCGCCCGCTTCAAACGTAGGCGATTGCGCGACAAAGCATTGCACCTTCTGCCCGGCCGCGCCGATCACATCCATCAGGCCGGCTTTGCGCTCAGAGTCCCAGCGCGCCAGCGGGTAGCCCAGGTAGGCGATGTTTTTGTGCCCCAGGTCCAGCAGGTGGCGCCCTAGCATGCCTGCAGCCGAGCGACCGTCGGCGCTGACGCTGTGAAAGCCCGAACCCACCGAGCGGCCAAAAAACACCACGGGTTTGCGCAAATCGTGCAAGGCGGCGATATCGGCATCGGGCATGCGCGAGCTGACAATCAGCCCGTCCACGCGCCGGCTCAGGTCGCGCAGCATATTGGCCTCGCCACTCAGGCGCTCGGCAGTATCGACAAACAATAGGTTGTAGCCATGCTCCATGGCTTTGCGGTTGGCACCTTTGACAATGCCAGTGAAGTGCGGGTTACGTATGTCCAAAATCACCACCGCCACCGTCTTGGTGCGCCCGGTGATCATGCTGCGCGCTAGCGGGTCGGTGCGGTAGCCCAATTCCGCGATCGCCTGGCGCAGCCGCTCCTCGGTGACCTCGGTGAATTTTTGGGTGCCATTGATGAACTTGGACACCGTGGCGGTGGAAACATTGGCAACGCGTGCCACATCTTTGATAGTGGCAGCGCGCCCGGTGGTCGTACTCATGTGCAAAATACCATTGAATGTAGAGGTTGCCCCAAGGCGCGATGTTAACGCTCTAGGGCGGTCTATGGTGTAGGTCTGGGATTCGTTTACCTTTTCTTTTCCTACCAGGTTACCCAAGGGTATTCCCCAGTATGGCGAGCTGAATTCATGGCTATACTGAGTAAACGTTTACCCCTCCATGCTGCGTGCGGCAAACCGAGAAATTTTGTGAAACCTTGTGATCGCCTTGCCATGTCGACGCCTCGCCGCCTAGCGGGCGCCGTTCTGGTGCTGTCCACCTTGCTTGCCAGCGGGGCTGTTTGGGCGCAGGCGAGCATCCAGGTCTGGACCCGCTCGTCGGCCGAGGGGCGCAAGACCTACGAGTCCATCGCCAAGGCATTTACGGCTAAGACCGGCGTCAAAGTGGAGTATTTCAACGCCTGGACCGACTTTGAGCAACGCATCGCGCGCGCTGCCATCGGCGGCGATTTGCCCGACCTGATCATTAACGACAGCGGCGCTACCGGCCAGTTTGTGCAAATGGGCATGCTCGAGCCGGTGGACCGCCAAGCCGTTGCTGGCGGCCAGGACCTGCAAGAGCGCGCCTGGGCCACGGCCAAGGGTTATGACGGCAAATACTACGGCGTGCCAACTTCAGCGCAGGCCATGGTCATGTATGTGCGTAAAGACTGGCGCACCAAGCTCAATTTACCGGTGCCCCAAACCTGGGACGAACTGGAAACGCTGGCCAAAGCCTTTACTGCCGGCGACCCCGATGGCGATGGCAAAGCCAACACCTACGGTTTGATTTTTCCGGGCTCAGCCCAGCGCGGTTATGCCGCTTGGTATATGAGCTCCTTCCTATGGCAAGCGGGCGCCGAGTTTGTGCGCCCCGTGGGCGGCGGACTATTTAAGGGCGGCATGGACGAGCCTGCCGCCATCGCTGCCGTTTCCTGGATGCGCAAGATGCAGTGCGAACTCAAAGTCACGCAGCCCGGCGCTATGAATGCGCCCACGCAAGAAGCCAATAAGGCATTCATTTCTGGGCAGGCCGGTATATATATTTCCGGCCCCTACCATATTGCCTTGTTTGACCGTGAGCCAGGCCGTGACAAAGTCGAGGCGATCCCCGCGCCGGCCGGGCCCGCCGGACGCGGTGTATTAGGTGGGGGAGAGTTGGCCTATTTCCCCAAAGCGGCAAAAAACAAAACCGATGCCCTGAAGTTTGTTGAGTTTTTGATTTCGCCCGAAGGCCAAACTTTGGGCATGAAGGCAAGCGCCGGCGGCATTGCCGTGGTGCGTTTGCCCGTGAACCGCAAAGTCGATCCCGCACAAGTCAATAACGACGAGCGCTGGAAAATGGTAGCCCAGGAATATGAGAAAAATGCCCACACCATGCCCGCTATTCCCAATTGGACGCGCATGCAGCAGGTGATTGGCGAAGGCCTCAATGCCATCTTGTCGCGCTGTAGCAAAGACGTCGCGTCGGATTTGAAAAAGCTCAACGTGCACGTCAACCAAGAACTTTCGGCGCAAAGGGTGCTTGCCAAATGATGCGGACATTGCGTCAATGGCTGGTACCGGCCCTTTTTTTGGCGCCCGCTTTGCTGGTCTTTACCTGGTTTAAATTTATACCCATGGCCCTGGGCCTGCGCATGAGTTTTTATAAGGTTAATTTTGGTGCGCCCAACGAGTGGATTGGCCTGGAAAATTTCGAACGTGTGCTGCAAGACGAGGCGCTCGGCGCGGCCGCCTGGAACACGTTCTTGTATGTCTCTTGCACCGTGAGTTTGTCGGTCGTGCTGGCCTTGTTGCTGGCACTCTCTATGCAAGGCGTCACGCGCCATATTCGGATTATTCGCACCGCCTTGTTTTTGCCGGCGATCACCAGCGCCGCCGTATTGGCCGAGGTGTGGCGTATTTTGTATGCGCCCACGCCCGACGGCATCATGAATTCCATCGCGGCGCTTTTTGGCATCACAGCCCAAGGGTATTTGAACGACCCGGACTGGGCTTTGCAGTGGCTCATGCTCATGCATTTATGGAAAAGCGTGCCCTACGACATGGTGATATTTGTCGCCGGCATGGCCACCATCAACCAAGAGTTGTACGAGGCGGCCCGCGTCGACGGCGCCACGGCCTGGCAGCGCCTGCGCTTTGTCACCATACCAGGCCTCACGCATGCCATCACGATTGTGATCGTGCTGGGCATGATTCGTGGCTTTAGGGTATTTGCCGAAATCCAGGCCACCACCGGC
>CANKNK010000190.1 GCA_947483455.1 Comamonadaceae bacterium
AGCCTGGGGGGGAGAGGTGGGTGCGTCGTGGGCCATCGTACTTCCTTATGCGCCAATCGGCATGATTGCAGCCGGGGCTATCTGCGTGTGAGGGAGCCGATTGTAGTCAGGGGTGTTTGCAAGGTGATTTCACAACGCCCCAGGCGGGCAAGCGTTTGGCGGCCTGTCCCTATACGCACTTGCCGCGTTGGGCTACAGCACGGTCATTTTGGCCAACTCCATGCGCCTCGAGCTTTGCTTACCCGTCAGCACAAAGCCGCGCTGCTGCCCCGCCTCGTCCACAAAGCGCCATGCGCCACCGGCCTCGGGCTCCACGCCTGCGTCTTGGGTCCACTGGCCGATGAGGTTTGGATGGGGGGCTGCCACCACGATGGGAAGCGCCGGCGTTTTCACCGCCACCGGCATCAAGGGAAAGACCAGGGCTGTTGGCTGCCCGGCCAAGGTAGCAGCCAGGGCTTTGGCCGCGTTCATGATGGGCATGACATAGGGCAGCACACGCCCCCCGGCACTGGCATATTGTGCGCAATCGCCCAAGGCGTAGACATGGGCTGCACTGGTTTGCAAATGCGCGTCCACCACGATGCCACGCTCGCAGACGATGCCCGCCGCGCTAGCCAATGCCGCGTTGGCGCGCAAGCCCACCGCACTTAGCACCGCATCGACCTGCAAGCTGCTGCCATCGGCCAAGACTGCCTGCAATCGCCCTGAGGGCGCATGTGCGTCCAGGCTTTGCACTGTAGTCCCCAGATGCCAGGCCAGGCCTTGCGCCTGTAAAGCCGCTTGCAGCTGTTCGCCTGCACCAGCGGGCAACAACAAGGCCAAGGGACGGGGCGAGGGATCGACCACGTGCACGCCATAGCCGCCGATCAGCAAATCGTTGGCAAATTCGCAGCCGATCAAACCGGCGCCTATGACTAGCACCGTTCGGGGCGCGGCGCCTAGCGCTTCATGGAAAGAGGCCAAGTCATCCAAATGATTGATGGATTGCACTTGTGCCGCCGCACTGCCTGCCATGGGCAGGCGGATCGGGTCGGCGCCTGTGGCCAGCACCAGATCGCCGTAACCCAAGCTGTGTGACTGGCCCGCCGCATCGTCATAACTGAGCGTACGCGCAAGCGTATCGAGACTGCGCACCTGGGTATGCGGCAGCAACTGAACTTGCAATGTCTCGGCCATTTTGGCCGCGGGCGTGGTGATCAACTGCGCTGCAGAGCGCTTTTGGGCCAGCGCATTGGACAGCGTGGGCTTGGCATAAAAGTCAGCGCTGTCGCTGCTGAACATCACGATGCTGCGCTGCGCATCGAGCTTGCGCAGCTCACGCACCACCGTCCAGGCCGCCAGCCCCGCGCCAACAATGACCAAAGGCAAAGCTTGCGGCGCATCAGGGCCGGTGGCGGGCGCATGCACGGGAATGTGGCTCACACCGGGACCAGTTCAAAGTCGGCCTTTGCGACGCCGCAATCAGGGCAAGCCCAGCTCTCGGGCACATCCGCCCACAAGGTGCCCGGCGCAATACCGTCTTCGGGCCGCCCAGCCACTTCGTCATACACAAATCCACACACGATACATATATAGGTTTTCATAGGTTTTTCTCTCGAATCAAAATCAATCTGGGTTTGGTTTCAGGTGGGCCGTGCAATCAGGCGGCTAATGTAGCTAAAACCGATTGGTAGTGCCGGGCGTGGCGCTCTTCTACTTTGGTCAGGGCGGCAAAACGCTTTTGCGCTTTTTCCAAAGTCGCCCGGCGCGCCTGGGCTTCCCGCAGGGCCTGCGCAAAACCAGTGGCGTGCTCCTTGCTCTCGGCGATTTGCGCGTCGATTTCTGCGACCGCAGCAGCATCACCTTCCGCCTGGGCCGTCTGGCGAAAGCCGGGGTACATCTCGCTGTACTCATAGGTTTCCCCATCGATAGCGATTTGCAGGGCTTTTGCAGGCGTCATTTCTGCTTTGGGGTAGAGCAAATCCAAATGCCCGAAAGCGTGCTGCACCTCTTGGGCAGCCGTTTCTTCAAACGCACGGGCGGTGGCATCGTCGCCCATCTCGCGGGCCAGCTTGGCGAAATAGCGGTATTTGATATGTGCCATCGATTCGCCGGCAAATGCGGCTTCTAGATTGGCAATCGTTTTGATCTCAGGACGGGTAACGGACATTGAAATACTCCTTGTCATTGAACAATCTACCGATTGAGAAATTCAATTGGTATGGCCGGAATGATAGATAGGTTTCATAATAACAGCCAATTGAAATTCCCTAATCGATTGATAGGAACTATCGCGCAGGCCCATCTAGGTGCGCCTGCGGGCAGGGTGGGCAAAGACCTTAGAGCTTGAGTTCGAGCCTGGCTTGCAGGTTCAGGTAGCTGGGCGCGTTGGTCTGCGTGGTGTCTCGGCTTGGCAGGCCATTGCTTTGGGTCGACAACAAACTACCACCAGCCAAGTAATTGCGCGCTAGTAAATTGCTGGCCGACAAGCGCAATTGCACACTGGGAGTAAACGTCCACAAGGCGGAGGCGTCTAGTACCCATTTTTCGCCTTGCCAGACCTCCTGGGTATCGGCCAAACGGGTGGTATAGCCCGGTGTCCAGTTGATATTGCCGCTCAGACGCAAAGGTAAACCGCTAGGCCGGTAGTCCGCGCCGAGATTTAGCGTGCCATCGGGCTGCTGCTCCAGCCGGTTGTTGGGGCCGCTGAGCGAAGTCAAGCGCGACTGCAAGAGGCTTATATTGGCGCGCAGATCCACTGCAGGGGCCTCGGGATCGATTTCACGCAAACGGAATTTCGCTTCCAACTCCAAGCCGCTGGTAATCGCACTCCCGACGTTTTGCATACGCGAGACCCAACGCGGTACATCCGCCCAAGGCACAGCTTCAAGCGCGGTTTGCGCACGCATCAAGTTGTCAATCTGGCGCACAAACACATTGGCACTGAGCAAACCCCCGCCAGGCAAATAGTGCTCGTAGGCGGTGTCTATGCCCATCGCCAATTCGGGTTGCAAATCCGGGTTGCCTGCGCTGTCTGGGTGCAGGGCGCTGTTGGCACCGCGATCTGCGAAAAAGGGGTTGATCGTGGGTCGTGCAATCAGCCGCCCCAAATCGGGCGAGCGATAACTGCGCGTCAGGCTCACGCGGATTTGGTCTTTGGATGCCAGGTCGGGCCGCCACACTGCGTGCAGCAAGGGCGTGAGCACCGCACTGTGATTGCTGACCGTGCCTTGGCTCTGACCGGCTGAACCGCTGGTAAAGATGCTCTCCCAACGTAAACCGGCATGGGCGGCCCAGTTCGGGTTGATCTCCCATTCATCCTGCGTGTACAAGGCCACGCGTCGGCTGCTGGCGGAAACATCACCGTCAAATTCAGCCAGCGGATTTTGACCATCACGCAAGCTGCTGGCGCTTTGCTCGCGCTGGTTTATCTCCAGCTCCAGGCCGCTGACCAGGCTGTGTTTGTCCGCTATCAGCAAAGAATATTTTGCACTGCTGTTCCAGGTGATATCGGTCTGCACCGATTCTTGCGCCAAGGGCAAGTTGCCTCTGGCGCCACCGCTTTGCAAAGTATTCGCACTATTGTTCCAGGCGCTGCGGCCCAGGTTGTTATTCAGTAGCAGGCGCGCCCCATCGTCCAAGCGGCGGCTCCAACTCGTACCCAGCCGCAACATGGAAAAGCGGTTGTCACTGGCCGTTTCGCTCAATGCGTAGGGCAATACCCCGCCACTTTGGGTGAGTGTGCTGCTGGACTGGCCCTGGTTGTGGCTCATGATCAACATAGGCATGAGCACCAGGCCGTCGCTGCCCCATTGCAGACGCCCATTGGCATGCAACATGTCGCGCTGGCTTTGTGCGCGCACCATTTCTTGCGTGCTTTGCAAAACCGTAGCTGCACCAGCTTGGGCCAAACTTTCCGTCGTCGTAGTTTTGCTTTCGTCGTTACCGCGCTCCATGCGCATGGCAGACAGCGTCAGGCTGTAGGCCATGCCGTCCACCGTGTCGCTGCGTGACCAGGAAGCGCCAGGCGCTAGTTTGCCGTTCTCCAGGCTGGTGCCTACCTGCAGGTTATTGAGGTATTTGACGTACCCGCCACGCGTAATGATGTTGATCGTGCCGGCGATAGCACGCGCGCCAGTCTCGGCGGTGGGCGCGCGCAGGATCTCAATGCGCTCGACCTGCTCGGGCAAGATGTCCTCAAGGGAAAAACCACGCGGCGCGCGCTCGCCATCGATCATGATTTGCGTGTAACCATTGCCTAAGCCGCGCATGGCGGGTGGCCCGCCGCGCCCCGGTCTACCGCTGCTGACAATACCTGGTAATCGTTTGAGCAATTCGCCCATAGAGCTGTCTCCGTAACGCTCTATCTCCTCGCGACCTACTATGATTTTTGCTGCCGTGGAAAGCCGCCGCGTGTCGCTCTCCAGATTGGAACGGATTTCCACCGGCTTGAGCACGTTCTGCGCCGGTCTCGCTTTGTCCGACGCCT
>CANKNK010000191.1 GCA_947483455.1 Comamonadaceae bacterium
GCCACCGTGCAAGCCAAGATCAACCGCGTCACCTACACCGGCGACCTGGGCTACGAGATCTGGGTAGCGCCGGAGTACCAGCGCCGCTTGTACGAAAGCATCATGGCTGCAGGCGCTGATTTGGGCATCCAAAACTTCGGCATGCGCGCGCTTTTGTGCCTGCGCCTGGAGAAAAACTTTGGCACCTGGTTCCGCGAATTCCGTCCCATCTACGGTCCCTTCGAAGCCGGCCTGGACCGCTTTGTCAAACTCGACAAGCACGAGTACATCGGCAAAGCCGCCGCCATAAAAGAGAAACAAGAAGGCCCCAAAAAGACGCGCATCTTTATGGTGGTCGACGCGCTGGATTGCGACGTGATGGGCGACGAGCCCATTTGGGTGGATGGCAAAGTGGTAGGCTGGGTTACCTCAGGTGGCTTTGGCCACTATGTGAACCAGTCGCTGGCGCAAGGCTATATCCCCACCGAATGCTTCAAGCCGGACATGGCGCTGGAGATTGAAATCCTGGGCGAGCGTCGGCCCGCCCGCCTGCAAATGGACCCGCCTTTTGACCCCGAAGCCAAACGCATGCGCATGTAAGGAGCCCACCCGATGACGCACTACTCGGCCTGGGCGCTGCTGCGCAACGCCTTTGGCGGCCACCAACATTGGGATCGCGCATGGCGCGACCCCGAGCCGCGCAAAAGCTATGACGTCATCATCATTGGCGGGGGCGGCCACGGCCTGGCCACCGCCTACTACCTGGCGAAAAACCACGGCATCAAAAATATTGCGGTGCTGGAAAAAGGCTATATCGGTTCGGGCAATGCGGGGCGCAACACTACCATCGTGCGCTCTAACTACATGATGCAGGACAACACCGCGTTTTACGAGCATTCCATGTCCTTATGGCGCGGCATGTCGCAAGACCTGAACTACAACGTCATGTTCTCGCCGCGCGGTTATTTGTATGTCACCATGTCGCCTAGCGGGCACGATGCGCAAATCCGCCGCGCCAACATCATGCGCCTCAACGGTATTCGCGCCGACATCTTGACCCGCGAAGACGTGATGAAAGAAGCCCCCTACCTCGATTTTTCGGACGAGGCGCGCTTTCCCATTTATGGCGCCATGCTGCAACCGGACGCGGGCACTGCGCGCCACGATGCGGTGGTCTGGGGTTATGCGCGTGCGGCCAATGCCCTGGGCGTGGACATCATCCAAAACTGCGAAGTACGCGACTTTGAATGGTCGGGCGAGCGCATCACCGGCGTCCACACTTCGCGCGGCACCATCAGCGCCGGCAAGGTGGGCATGGCGGTAGCGGGGAATACCTCGCCGCTTGCGCAAAAAGCAGGGCTGCAATTGCCCATCGACAGCCATGTGCTGCAAGCCTATGTCACCGAGTCCATCAAACCCATCGTCAACCATGTGGTGGTGTGGTCGGCCTCGTATTTCTATTTTTCGCAATCGGACAAAGGCGGCCTGGTGTTTGGCGGGCATATTGACCGCTACAACTCCTACGCCCAACGCGGTAACCTGGCCAATGTCAGCGAGGTCACGCAAGCCCTGGTCAGTGCCATGCCCAGCGCGGCGCGCTTGCGCGTGCTGCGCCACTGGGGCGGCATCATGGACATGACGCCAGACGGCAGCCCCATCATCACCAAAACCCCGGTCGATGGGCTTTACCTTAATGCCGGTTGGTGCTATGGCGGCTTTAAAGCCACGCCGGCCTCGGGCTGGTGTTTTGCGCACACGATTGCCAACGATACGCCCCACGCCTACAACGCCGGCTTCACCCTGGACCGCTTTGCCCAGGGCCGCTACATCGACGAAGCGGGCACTGGACCTTACAACCATTTGCAATAGAAAGGGCAGACCCACCATGCTACGCATCGCCTGCCCCTACTGCGGCACCCGTGACCACGAAGAGTTCAGCTATTTTGGTGACGCCACCCAGGCCTACCCTGATCTGGGTGTGGAACACCACGATGCCTGGGTGCACACGGTTTACACCCGCCCCAACCCGCGCGGCATCCACAGCGAGTTTTGGCAACACACCCTGGGCTGCCGCCGCTGGCTGGTCGTCAAGCGCCACACGGTGACGCACGACATCGAATCGGTGCTGCCCGCCGCGCAAAGGACGCTGCCATGAACGCGCCGCAAACAGCCCAAGGCGGCAAGCAGCGCATCGCCAGCGGTGGCCGCATAGACCGCAGCCAACCGCTCACCTTTACCCTGGACGGCTCGCCCTACCAAGGCTTTGCCGGCGACACCCTGGCCTCGACGCTGCTGGCGCACAACGTGCATTTGGTCGGCCGGTCTTTCAAATACCACCGGCCACGCGGTATTGTGGGCTCGGGCGTGGAAGAACCCAATGCCCTCTTCACTCTGGGCGATGGCGGCACGCGCGAGCCCAATATCGCCGCCACCACCACCGAGCTGGAGCAAGGCCTGCGCGCCCGCACGCAAAACGCCTGGCCCTCGGTCAGCCTGGATTTCATGGCCATCAATTCCCTGCTCTCGCCGGTGTTTGTGGCCGGGTTTTATTACAAAACCTTTATGGGGCCCACGCGCAAGGCCTGGATGTTTTACGAGCACTTCATCCGCAAGGCCGCAGGCCTAGGCGCATCGGTGGCAGACTTTGACATCCACCGCTACGACTACCACAACGACTATGTCGATGTGCTGGTGATTGGCTCGGGTCCCGCCGGTCTGGCCGCCGCGCTGCAAGCGGCGCGCGCCGGTGCCGATGTGATGTTGGTCGAGCAAGACTTTGAACTCGGCGGCGCCCTGCTCAACTGCCCCGCTAGCAGCGCCCAAGCGCAGTGGCTGGCGCACATGCTGCAAGAAATCAAGGCAACGGGGCGGGTGCGACTGTTGACGCGCAGCACCGCCTTTGGCATTTACGACGGCAACACCGTGGGCGTCATTGAACGCAGCGCGCCTGGCCTTGCCGACCCCGATTTTGGTGTGCCACGCCAGCGCATGCGCACGGTGCGCGCCAACGCCATCGTCATGGCCTGCGGTGCTATCGAGCGGCCTTTGGTGTTTGGCGGTAACGACAAACCCGCTGTCATGCTTAGCAGCGCAGTGGGCGCCTATGTCAACCGCTATGCAGTGGCTCCGGGTCGGCGTGCGCTGTTTTGCGTGAACAACGACGCCGCTTATGCCGACGCCATTTGCCTGGCCCAGGCCGGCGCGCAAGTGCAGCTGGTCGATCTGCGCCCCACCACCAACCCAGTGCTATTGGGCGCGGCTAATAACGTAGGCATCACTGTCCACCACGGCAGCGCGGTCACGCAAGTGCGCGGATTTCAGCGCGCCAACACCGTGCGCATCGAAGGCTTTGATAGCAACACCGGCCGCGTCATGGGCGGCGCCGCGCACCATGAAGTGGACCTGGTCGCCATGTCTGGCGGTTGGACGCCTACGGTGCACCTGAGCTCGCACCGCAATGTCAAGCCGGTGTACCGCAGCGATATCGCCTGCTTTGTGCCCGGTGCTTTTGACCGCGCGCAGTTCGGCGCTGGCAGCATGGTGGGCGAACAAAGCTGGGATGGCGCCATCGCCTCGGGCTGGGCCGCAGGCGCGCACGCGGCCGGCGTGCTTAGCCTGCACAGCGCGGGCGAGGCGCCCTCGCTGCAAGACGCCTACGGCATGGCCTTTGTGCCGGCCGGGCCGCTGCGTTCGCAACAGTCGGGTGGTAAATCCTTTGTCGATTTCCAGCACGATGTCACCGTCGACGATGTGCAGCTCGCACACCGCGAAGGCTATGTGTCGGTAGAGCATCTCAAGCGCTACACCACGCTGGGCATGGGCACCGACCAGGGCAAGACCTCCAACCTCAATGGCATGGGCGTGATGGCCACCGCACGCGGCATGGACGTGTCCCTGGCCGGTACCACCACTTTCCGCCCGCCCTACACCCCGGCAGCATTAGGGGCTCTGGCCGGGCGCAATGTGCGCAGCCACTTCCAACCCGAGCGCCTGACCGCCATGCACGACTGGCATCTGGCCCACGGTGGCGTCAAGATGGAAGCGGGCTACTGGTTACGCCCCCTGTGGTACCGCACGCACGGCGCTAGCTTGTCGCAGGCCTACAAAGCTGAGATGGATTTTGTGCGCGAGAGCGTGGGCATTGCGGATACCTCCACCCTGGGGAAAATCGACGTGCAAGGCCCGGATGCTGCGGAGTTTTTGGACCGGGTGTATGTCAATGGCTACTCCAAACTGGCCGTGGGCAAAGCGCGCTATGGCTTTATGTTGCGCGAGGATGGCATCGTCATGGACGACGGCACCACCACGCGCATCAGCGATACCCAGTTTTTCATGACCACCACTACGGCGCAAGCGGCCAAGGTGATGAGCCACCTGGAATTTTTGCTGCAAGTGGTCTGGCCCGAATTGCGCGTCACCGTGGCTTCGCTTACCGACCAATGGGCCGCCATGAGTATTGCGGGGCCGCGCACGCGCGAAGTGCTGCAA
>CANKNK010000192.1 GCA_947483455.1 Comamonadaceae bacterium
AGGTAGCGGTCCGCCTCCTGCGATTGCGGAAGCGCTTGTTGCCAGGCCTTGGCCGCGCCCACTGCCGCATTGGCATCGCGACCGGACAAGCCTATGTCCACCGCACGCTGAAACAACTGCGATTCGTTTGACTCGCGCGCGGCGTGCAGCATCAAGCTGTAGGCCGAGCCGATATCGCCGTTGTTAAAGCTCAGTTCGGCCAGCATCACCTGGTAAAAAATGGAGGCGTTGAGTGCAGAGCGTTCGGGCGCTTTGTCTGCGGCGACTGCTTCGGGCAATGGCGCTTTGGCCGATTGGGCCTGCGCGCCAGGGGCGAGGACCGCCAGTACGAAGGCCATCAAATAGGGGATGCGTGACATGCGGCCATAATAATCCAAGGCCCACGCAATCGACGGCTGATACGGGGCCATGCCCCTGCATTGGCTTTGCTTTACTTACCCCACCCATGCCCGAATTACCTGAAGTTGAAGTGACGCGCCAAAGCTTTGCCGATCGGATTGCCGGCGCGCGCATCCTGGCGCTGCGCATGGGCAAAGCCCTGCGCTGGCCGCTGGGTTGCGATCCGCAGACCCTGGCGGGTCGCCAGGTGCTGGGCGTGCGCCGCCGGGGCAAATACCTGTTACTGGATTTAGACCAAGGCCTCTTGCTGCTGCACCTGGGCATGTCGGGCAGCCTGCGCTTTGAGCAAACACCAGGACCCGCCGGTAAGCACGACCATATGGACTTGCAAACCAGCCAGGGCACGCTGCGCTTGCACGACCCGCGCCGCTTTGGCGCTTTGGTGTTTGCACCCACGCAGTCCAGCCCCGAGGCACGCAAACTGTTGGGTAGGCTGGGGGTGGAGCCCTTAGGCGACGATTTCCAAGCAGAGGACTTTTGGAAAGCCCTCAAAAAGCGCAAAACCGTTATCAAGCAAGTGCTGCTAGGCGGCGAACTGGTGGTGGGCGTTGGCAATATTTACGCCAGTGAAGCGCTGTTCATGGCCGGCATCCGCCCCAGCACGCGGGGCCAACGCGTCAGCCTGGCGCGGGCTATCCGCTTACACGACGCCATCCGCACCGTGCTCGCACGGGCGGTGCAAATCGGCGGCAGCACGCTCAAAGATTTTTCCAACGCCCAGGGCGAATCGGGGTATTTCCAGTTGGAAGCTGCAGTCTATGGGCGCGAAGGTCTGCCCTGCCGTGCTTGCGGCACCGCCATCAAAGCCATACGGCAAGGGCAACGATCCACATTTTTTTGCCCCGTATGCCAAAAACTCTAAGCGCACCAAGCTTGCCCCGCGTGGCGGACAAGGTGGTGCGCTGGCAAAAAAGCCATGGGCGCAACAGCCTGCCTTGGCAAAACACCCAAGACCCGTACCGCGTGTGGTTGTCGGAAATCATGTTGCAGCAAACCCAGGTCGCGACGGTGCGGGACTACTTTGAACGCTTTACCCACCGCCTGCCCACGGTGGCCGACTTGGCACAGGCCAGCGCCGACGAGGTCATGGGCTTGTGGAGTGGTCTGGGCTATTACAGCCGGGCGCGCAATCTGCACCGCTGCGCGCAGATGGTGATGCAGCAACACGGCGGGCAATTCCCCAAACAAGCGGCGCTATTGCAAACCTTGCCCGGCATTGGGCGCTCTACCGCCGCGGCGATTGCATCCCTGTGTTTTGGCGAGCGGGTGGCGATTCTGGATGCGAATGTCAAGCGCGTGCTGACGCGCTTGCTGGCCTTTGAAGGTGATCTTGCGCAAGCTGCGCAGGAGCGTGCGCTATGGGCTTTGGCACAGTCCTTGGTGCCCGGTGAACAAGTGAATACCAAAGCGATGGCGCGCTATACCCAGGGCATGATGGACTTGGGGGCTACCGTGTGCCTGGCGCGCAATCCGCTCTGTGACCAATGCCCCTTGCACACCGATTGCCGCGCGCTTGCGGCGGGAAAGATGCAAGACTTTCCGGTGCGCACCCGCAAGCTCAAACGCAGCAGCCAGTCGATTTGGTTGTTGTGGGCCCAAGACATGCATGGTGCGGTATGGCTGCAGCGGCGGCCCGTGCCTGGCGTCTGGGCGGGCCTGTATTGCCTACCGGTGTTTGACAGCGAATCGCAATTGCGCGAGGCCTTGCCCGCAACAGCAGGTAGCAAATTACAAGCGATGCCAAGCTTCGTGCATGTGCTTACGCACAAAGATTTGCATATCCATCCCCTCTATCTGCGTGCAGCCGCAGGCCGCGGCTTGCCCGGCTTGGAAGGCCGCTGGATTGCAAAGCAAGATTGGCCCAGCCTGGGCTTGCCGGCACCGGTGCGCAAACTCCTAGAGACATCAGGGTCGGCTTAAGGCCTAGACCGAATAATCCAACTCCACCTGGCGCTGGAGTTCGCGGTGGCGTTTTAAAGTAACCCAATGCGGCGCGAAGTGGGCGGCCAGTTGTTCCACCAAATAGACCGAGCGGTGTTGGCCACCCGTGCAACCGATGGCCACAGTGACATAGCTGCGATGGTCTAACACCAAAGCGCCCATCCAGCCGTCCAAAAAACTGCTTATTTGCTGCTCCATCCGCACCACTTCAGGCTGCGCACGCAAAAATTCGGCCACCAGCGGGTCTCTGCCCGTGAGCAAACGCAAATGCGCTTCGTAATGCGGGTTGGGCAGCATGCGCACGTCAAACACAAAATCAGCATCTGAGGGAACCGCGCGCTTGTAGGAAAAAGACTGAAACACCAAAGTCAGCTGCGCCACCGGTGCGGTGATCATGCTCTTGACATAGGCTTGCAATTGGGCCGAGCGGATCATGCTCGAATCAATCACATAGGACTGCGCTCGCATATCGGCCAGCAAACTGCGCTCTAGTTCAATTGCATCGGCCAGCGCACGCCTATCGTCACCAAGCACGGTATCGGTTTGGGACAAAGGGTGTTTACGGCGCGTTTCAGAATACCGTCGTACCAAGGTGTCGGTGCTTGCATCCAAAAACAGGGTTTTGATGCCTATGCCTTGGGTGCGCAGTTTGTCCAGTTGCGCCGGCACCAAGGGAAGCCCATTGGCGCTGCGCACATCCATGGCAATGGCGACGCGCGTGAAATGTTCGCCGCTTTGCAAGGCGATGAAATCCATGAGCAAGGGCGGCGGTAAATTGTCCACGCAGTAATAGCCTGCGTCCTCCAATGCATGCAGGGCCACGGACTTGCCCGAGCCGGACATGCCGGTGATGAGGACTAATTCGAGTTGGCGATCAGACACGGGCTTGCTCCAGCATTTCACGCGCATGGGCCATGGTAGTTGCCGAGCTGCTGTGACCGCCCAGCATACGTGCGATTTCGGTTTCGCGCTGTGCTTGTTGTACGGGGGCGACATCACTCAAAGTCTGTCCGCCTTGCAACTGTTTGCGCACCACCCAGTGCTGATCGGCACAGGCTGCCACTTGGGGCAAATGGCTGACCGCGAGCACCTGTCTGTCGCTTCCGAGTTTGCGCATCAAGCTCCCTACGGTATGCGCCACTGCACCACCCACGCCGGCATCGACTTCATCAAAAATGAGGGTTTGCGCCCCGCCCGCTTGGCTGGCCGTCACGGCAATGGCCAGCGCAATGCGCGAGAGCTCGCCACCCGAGGCCACTTTGCCCACCGGGCGCGGCGTACTACCGGCGTGGCCGGCCACCAAAAACAAAACGTCCTCTAAGCCGCTTTGATGCGGCTGTGCGGTGGCCTGCAATTGAACCTGAAATTGCCCGCCCTGCATGCCCAGGCCCTGCATCGCTTCGGTGATGGCCGCAGCCAGTTTGGGCGCTGCCTGCTGGCGCGCCTTGGAAACCTTGCGCGCCTCTGTCATAAATGCTGCTTGGGCCTGCTGCGCCTGCGCCAGCAAGTGGGCGCTGTCGGCAGCGGCCTCGAGTTGTACCAGTTCGTGTTTCCATGCAGCGTGCGTGGCGGCTAATTCCTGCGGGCTGCGTTTGTAACGGCGCGCCAGGGACACCCATAAGGCCATGCGGGTATCGAGTTCTGCCAGCTGCGCCGGGTCTAGCTCGACGCGGCGCTGGTAGGCACGCAAGCTGTATACCGCGTCCTCCACCTGCGCAATGGCCGAGGCCAGCACCTCGGCCGGACCTTGGAAGTCGGCATCCAAATGCATTTGGCTTTGGATTTGCTGCAGGGCGCTATGCAAGCTGCGCAAGGCAGAGGGCTCTTCATCGCTGAGCACTGCCAGCGCGCTGTGCGCCGCATCCAGCAGGGTTTGCCCATGGGCCAAGCGACTGTGCGCGGCATTGAGTTCGTCCCATTCATCGGCTGCGGGGTTTAGCTTGTCCACTTCGCCAATCTGCCAAGCCAGGCGTTCGCGCTCGCGCTGCAGCACATCCTGCGCCTCCAAGGCTTTGTCGTAAGCACCTTGTGCCATGCGCCAGTGTTGCCACAAGCTGCTCAAGGCATGGGTGGAAATAAGGGCGTAGTCGTCCAGCAGCGCGCGCACTGCATCGGGCCGTGTGA
>CANKNK010000193.1 GCA_947483455.1 Comamonadaceae bacterium
AATTCTTCAATCGGGCAGCCCAGGTCTAAGGAGCAAGTGGCGTCCAAGTCCGGCATCAGCACGCGCTTGTGCGGGCTCAAGATTTTGGAGGTTTCGCCCATAAAGCGCACGCCCGAAACCACCAGGGTTTGGGCGCTGTGGTCGCGGCCAAAGCGGGCCATTTCCAGCGAGTCGCTGACCAGGCCGCCGGTAGCTTCGGCCAGGTCTTGCAAGTCCGGGTGCACGTAGTAGTGCGACACCATGACCGCGTTTTTTTCTTTGAGCAAGCGGGCGATTTTTTCTTTCAAAGCGGCGCGCTCGGCGGGGCCGGGCTCCACCGGTACACGCGCCCAGGCGTGGCGGGTGCTGCAAGCGGGCTGCTCGTATTCGACGTCTATACGCTGCAGGGGCGATTCAAGGGTTTGCATTACACATCCTCCATGCGCATAGAAAAATCTACCGCGCGTATGTCTTTGGTCAGGGCGCCTATGGAAATGCGGTCTACACCGGTAGCGGCAATGGCTTGCACCGTATCCATGTTGACGCCGCCCGATACTTCCAAGATGGCGCGCCCGGCGTTGATCTCCACCGCCTCGCGCAATTGCGCGTGGCTCATATTGTCCAACAGCACCATGCGCGCACCGGCCTGCAAGGCTTCGTGCAGTTGCTGCAAAGTCTCCACCTCGATTTCAATGAATGCCGCTTGCGCCGCAGCAGCGTGGGCGCGTTGCAATGCAGCGCTGACACCACCGGCCGCAGCGATATGGTTTTCTTTGATGAGCACCGCGTCGTACAAGCCGATGCGGTGGTTAGTACCGCCGCCACAGCGCACCGCGTATTTTTGCGCCAGACGCAGGCCGGGCAGGGTTTTGCGCGTGTCCACAATCTGCGCCCGGTTGCCGGGCACGGCGTTTACGGCGGCCACAAACTGCGCGGTGTGCGTGGCCACGGCACTGAGCAATTGCAAGAAATTAAGCATGGTGCGCTCGGCCGTGAGCAATGCTTGCGCCGGGCCTTCCACCGTCAACACCACTTGCTTGGCTTGGCCCCTAGCACCTTCGGCCACCTGCCAGTGCATCTGCGCTTGTGGCGCCAAGGCATACAGGGCGGCCTGCGCCCACGGCTGGCCGCACAGAACAGCGCTTTCACGCAATAGCACGCGGGCGCGAACGCGGCGCTGCGGATCGACCAATGCAGCGGTCAAATCGCCGCTGCCCACGTCTTCGGCCAGGGCGCGGGCGGCGTCTAGCTGCGCCAGGCGGGCAATGGCATCTATAGAGAAGTCAAACTGCGTCATAGGCAAACTGCGTAATAGGGCGCGTAGCATAGCGGCAATACCGCAATGGGCAGGGGGCTTTGCGCCTACACTGCGCGCTGGCCCTAAAATTGGTCTCCCCAAGGATTTGCCATGTCTCTATTTCGCCGCCCCGATTACCACTCCGAAGCCAGCTTGTTTATTGACCAGCTCAAAGCCTCCCGCCCCGCCCTAGAGGCGCAGCAACGAGCCGGTCGTGCCCTGCTTTGGGATCTGAGCCTGGACCGCAGCGCGCAAGCGGGCTACCGCGATGCCAAAGTGGCGCAAAAGCCTTACGTCTACCAGACCAAGTCGGACCAGTAAGCCCGTCTTCACCTAGTTAGGCCCAGCCAACACCACAACGGGTGCTCACCCCGCGATGAACAGCAGCGCTAATTCCCTGCCCATGGAAGCCGCCGTATTGGTGGACGGATCGCCCGAGGTCGTGGACCATGTGGCCGTGGCCCGCCTGTACGGCGAACCCCTGTTCGCTATGCCGCTGGACTTGTACATTCCACCGGACGCACTGGAAGTATTTTTGGAAGCCTTTGAAGGCCCCTTGGACTTTTTGCTCTACCTGATACGCAAACAGAATTTCAATATTCTGGACATTCCCATGCTCAGCGTGACGCGGCAATACCTGGTGTATGTCGACCAGATTCGCAAACGCAACCTGGAGCTAGCCGCCGAATACCTGCTGATGGCAGCCATGCTGATCGAAATTAAGTCGCGCATGCTCTTGCCACCCAAGAAAAGCGCCGAAGGGGAAGAGCCCGAGGACCCGCGCGCCGAGCTGGTGCGCCGCCTGCTGGAATACGAGCAGATCAAACGCGCGGCAGCCAATCTCAACACCGTGCCCCAGTTCGGGCGTGATTTCCTGAACGCGGCGGTCTATGTGGACCAAAGCATTGCGGTGCGCTTTCCCGATGTGGAGGTGGTCGATTTGCAGGAAGCTTGGCGCTCCATGGTGCAGCGGGCCAAGCTGGTGCAGCACCACAAAATCAGCCGCGCCGAGCTGTCGGTGCGCGAGCACATGAGCATGGTGTTGAAAAAATTGCAGGGCAAGCGCTTTGTCGGCTTTGAAGATTTGTTTGACGTTCAGTTGGGCCTGCCCGTGCTGGTGGTAACTTTTATCGCCATGCTAGAGCTAGCCAAAGAAACGCTGATTGAAATCACCCAGGCGGAGGCCTACGCACCGATATACGTGCGTCTGGCTTTTTCTCAGAACTGAACCCGCCCCACCCGCACCAGCCTCTTCGGAGATACCGTATGGCCACTACCAGCCCTGCCGACACCGCAGCCAACCAGCTCGGTGGCACGCCCTATGGCACCCTGCCACCGGCCTCACCGATGGCCAGCCGCAAGCCCATCAGCCTGCCGCGCATTTTGGAAATGCGCAACCGGGGCGAAAAAATCACCATGCTGACGGCCTACGATGCCACCTTCGCCGCCGTGGCCGATGCGGCTGGGGTGGAATGCATTTTGATTGGCGACTCGCTGGGCATGGTTTGCCAGGGGCTGCACAGCACGGTGGGCGTGAGCCTGGAAGACATGCGCTACCACACGGCCAGCGTATCGCGCGGCCTGCGGCGCGCACAAGGCACGGCCTGGCTGATTGCCGATTTGCCCTTTGGTTCCTACCAAGAGTCCAAAGCACAGGCTTTTCGCAGCGCCTCGGTACTGATGCAGGCCGGCGCCCACATGATTAAGCTCGAAGGCGGCGGCTGGACCACCGAAGTAGTGCACTTTTTGGTGGAGCGTGGCATCCCGGTCTGCGCGCACCTGGGCTTGACGCCGCAAACGGTGCATGCCCTGGGCGGTTACCGGGTACAGGGGCGCACTGACGCCGCTGCTGACTTACTCAAACAACAAGCCCATGCGCTGGAAGACGCCGGCGCGTCCATGTTGGTGCTGGAGATGGTGCCAGCCGATGTGTCCGCCGAACTAACCCAAACCTTGCAACATTGCGCCACCATAGGTATAGGCGCGGGCAAAGACACGGCCGGTCAGGTGCTGGTACTGCACGACATGCTGGGTGTCAACCTGGGCAAGATGCCCAAGTTTGTGCGCAACTTTATGCTTGAGGCCAGCTCCATCCGCGGCGCGATGGAGGCCTATGTGGCGGCGGTCAAAGACGGCAGCTTCCCGGTCAACGCGCTGCACGCCTGGTAAGACAAGGGAATTGATGCGCATCGTCAACAGCCTGAGCGCGCTGGCAGAAGCCTTGCAGGCCTACCGGCACCCCTCGGTGGTGCCCACCATGGGTAATTTGCACGAAGGGCATTTGGATTTGGTACGCAAAGCCAAGCCTTTGGGCGATGTGCAACTGACCACCATTTTTGTCAACCGGCTGCAGTTCGGCCCGAACGAAGATTTCGACTCCTACCCGCGCACTTTTGAGGCCGATTGCGCGCAATTGGAAGCTGCGGGTTGCGACCTCTTATTCGCGCCCACCGAGGCCACCCTCTACCCCGAGCCCCAAGGCTTTAAGGTGACGCCACCTGCCGAATTGGCCGATGTGCTGGAAGGCCAGTTTCGCCCCGGTTTTTTTGCTGGGGTCTGCACCGTGGTGCTCAAGCTATTGGCCTGTACCCAGGCGCGTACTGCGGTATTCGGTAAAAAAGATTATCAGCAACTGATGGTGATACGCCATATGGTGCGCCAGTTCAACCTGCCGGTGGACATTGTGGGTGTCGACACCCGCCGGGCTTCCGACGGTCTGGCCATGTCCTCGCGCAATGGCTACCTGAGCGAGGCGGAGCGGTCGCAAGCACCACAACTGCACGCGGCCCTGCAACAAGTGGCGCAAGCTGTGCGTGCGGGCGGCACAGACTTTGAGGCCCTGCAAGCAAAAGCCCTGAATACGCTGTCCGCTCAAGGCTGGCAGGCCGACTATGTAGCGCTGCGGCGCCAGGCCGACCTGGGCCCGCCCCAAGCCGGACAGGCGCTGGTGGTGCTTGCGGCGGCCCGCCTGGGCCGCACCCGGCTCATAGACAACCTGGAGATGTAGGCGGGCAGTGTCGTCGCTTGGCTAGCTGCCGTACCCGATCATCGCCTTGACTTCCAGGAAGTCGTGTATGCCCCAGTCGGCGTATTCGCGACCATTGCCCGACTGTTTGTAGCCCCCGAAAGGCGCGTAAATATCCCAGTCCGGGTAATTGATATTGACCTGGCCAGC
>CANKNK010000194.1 GCA_947483455.1 Comamonadaceae bacterium
GATTTCCATGACGACGTCTGCATCATCCCGCCCAATAGCTTTGCGCTGGCGCGTACGCTGGAATATTTCCGAATCCCGCGCAATGTGCTGACGATTTGCCTGGGCAAATCTACTTATGCGCGCTGCGGCATCATCGTCAATGTCACCCCCTTCGAACCCGAATGGGAAGGCTATGTCACCCTGGAGTTTTCCAACACCACGCCGCTGCCGGCCAAGATTTATGCCGGTGAGGGCTGCGCCCAGGTACTGTTCTTTGAAAGCGACGAAGTCTGCGAAACCAGCTACAAAGACCGGGGCGGCAAATACCAGGGCCAAGTGGGTGTGACCCTGCCCAAAGCCTGAAAAAGCCGGTTTCCCGCGGTATCGGGGATAATCCGGCTTGCGCCCCGGCTCCCGGGGCAACCTGCTATCGGATGGATAGCCACTACTTTTGCTATGCATGCCCGAACAGATACCTGACACCGCAGCCTCCCATTCCCCTGATTCCCTGACGACAGACACCCCTGTCATGGCCTTTGCCCAGCTGCAACTGGCCGCGCCCTTGGCCCGTGCGGTGGCCGAAATGGGCTACGAATCCATGACGCCCATCCAGGCCCAGGCCATTCCCGTGGTGATGACTGGCAAAGACGTGATGGGCGCCGCCCAGACCGGCACCGGCAAAACCGCGGCCTTCTCGCTGCCCCTGTTGCACCGCCTGCTCAAACACGAAAACGCCTCTACTTCGCCCGCCCGCCATCCGGTGCGCGCCTTGGTGCTTTTGCCCACCCGCGAGCTGGCCGACCAGGTAGCCCAGCAAGTCAAGCTCTACGCCAAGTACACCCAACTGCGCAGCGCCGTGGTCTTTGGCGGCATGGACATGAAGCCGCAAACCTTGGAGCTGAAAAAAGGCGTGGAAGTGCTGGTGGCGACCCCTGGCCGTTTGCTCGACCACATCGAGGCCAAAAACGCCGTGCTCAACCAGGTCGAGTATGTGGTGCTGGACGAAGCGGACCGCATGCTGGACATCGGCTTTTTGCCTGATTTGCAGCGCATCCTGAGCTACCTGCCCAAGCAGCGCACCACGCTGCTGTTTTCGGCCACCTTCTCGCCCGAAATCAAGCGCCTGGCCAGCAGTTATTTGCAAGACCCCATCACCATCGAAGTGGCGCGCTCCAATGCCACCGCGTCCACGGTGGAACAACATTTTTACAGCGTGGGCGAAGACGACAAGCGGCGCGCCCTGCACCACGTCATTCGCAAACACCAACTCAAGCAAGCTTTTGTGTTTGTCAACAGCAAGCTCGGCTGCGCCCGCTTGGCGCGTTCGCTTGAGCGCGAAGGCCTCAAGACCACCGCTTTGCATGGCGACAAAAGCCAGGACGAGCGCCTCAAAGCGTTGGAAGCCTTTAAAAGCGGTGAGGTCGATTTGCTCGTCTGTACCGACGTGGCCGCGCGCGGCCTGGACATCAAAGACGTGCCCGCGGTGTTCAACTTTGACGTGCCCTTTAACGCCGAAGACTATGTGCACCGCATCGGCCGCACCGGCCGCGCGGGAGCCTCCGGCCTGGCCGTGAGTTTTGTCGGTGGCAAAAACGATGCGCGTTTAGTGGCTGACATCGAAAAGCTGATCAAAACCAAAATCGAGCTCGAAGCCATCGAGTTTGAAGAAGACAGCCCCAATATCAGCGCCCAAGGCCGCATCAACGACGGCCGGCGCATGTACCAGGACGAAGCGCGCGACGATTCGCGCCGTGCCCCGCGCAGCAGCGAGCGCGGTGGTTTGCGCGATATTGCGCATGAAGGCCAATACGCCCGTCCCGCCCGTGACGAGCGCGCGCCCCGGCGCGATTACACCCGCCCGCCTGCACCGCCTAAAGACCCGTTTTTTGACCAGCCTTACGAGCCCAGTGTGGCGCCCGAAGTCAAACCTTCCTGGGAAGCGGCGCCGCGTACCGGCGGGCGCAGCATTTCGGCCAATATCAAGCCCAAGCGGCGCGTGGCCTTTTTGTTCAAGGCGACTGAAGAAACTTCTTCTTAGTCGCCCAGCGCTTGCGCCTGCTCGCAGGGCACTTGCAAGAGTGTGTGGTGCAGGCGCCCATGGCCATCGGGCGCCTCTAGCCTAAGCGCGCTCAAACAGCCTCCCCAGACGCAGCCGCTGTCCAAAGACAGCACATCGCTGCGGCCCAACCAGCCTAGCGTAGACCAATGCCCGAAGGCTACGGTGTCGCCTGCCGTGCGCCGCCCGGGTGCGTCAAACCAGGGTGTAAAGCCTGCGGGCGTGGCGGCCAGCCCTTCTTTGGTATCAAACTCCATGCGCCCCTGGGCGTCGCAAAAGCGTATGCGCGTGAGCGCATTGACGATCAGGCGCAGGCGCGCATTGCCTTGCAGCCCTTCATCCCATTGGTCAGGTAAATTGCTATACATATGCGCCAAAAAATCCGCATAGTCCGGGCCGCGCAACACGGTCTGCACCTCTTGGGCCAGGGCCATCGTCTTCTCGCAGGTCCAGGCCGGTAAGACCCCGGCGTGCACCATCAGCACCGTGACGCCATGGTGGCGCACCTGCAGGGCCAGGGACTGCTGGCGCAGCCAGTCCAACAAGTCCTGTCGATCTGGTGCGTGCAGCACACCATCGAGCGTGTCCTTGCGGTGGGCTTTGCGCAGCCCCTGCGCCACCGCCAGCAAATGCAGGTCGTGGTTGCCCAGCAGGCAGTGCGCCGCACCTTGCAGCGCACGCAGGCGCCGCAATACGCCTGCCGATTCCGGGCCGCGGTTGACCAGGTCGCCCAGCACATACAGCGTGTCCCGGCTGGGTGAAAAGTCGATATGGGTCAAGAGGCGCTCTAACGCGCTATTGCAGCCCTGGATGTCGCCGATCAAGTAAAGTGCCATACCGCTGATTGTCTTGTGGATTCCATGGAATTTTTGCTGATCATTTTTTTGACGCTGCTCAATGGCGTCTTTGCCATGTCTGAATTGGCCTTGACCGCTAGCCGCCGGGCTCGCCTGGGCGCACTGGCGGAGGCCGGTGACAAGGGGGCACAAGCGGCTCTAGAGCTGCTCAGCAACCCCAACCAATTTTTGTCAACAGTGCAGGTGGGGATTACCTCTATCGGCGTTCTCAACGGCATTGTCGGAGAGGCTGCTTTTAGCGATGGCGTGGCGGCCTGGATGGTAGCCCTGGGCATGGCCGACAAGCCGGCGGCGCTCACGGCCACCGCCCTGGTCGTCACCGTGATTACCTTTACCACCATTATTTTTGGCGAGCTGGTGCCCAAGCGTATCGGCCAATTGCACCCCGAGACTATGGCCTGTTGGGTAGCGCGGCCTATGTTGTGGCTGGCGCAGGCCGCCAAGCCTTTTGTGAAACTGCTCTCGGGCACCACGGCGGCCACCCTCAAGCTCTTGCGCATAGACACCAACACGGCCCGCGCGGTCACCGAGGAAGAAATCTCGGCCAGCTTGGAAGAGGGCGTGGACGCTGGCTTGATAGAAGAGCATGAGCACCAGATGGTGCAAAACGTATTCCGCTTGGACGAACGAGCGCTCACCTCCTTGATGACGCCGCGCAGCGATGTGCAATGGCTAGACGCCTCGGCCAGCGTGGCCGATTGTTTGCGCCTGGCCGGACGCGGGGCAGGCAAGGGTGCGCATTCTTGGTACCCGGTGTGCCGCGCTTCTTTAGACGATGTGGTGGGCGTGATCAGCGTGGCGCATTTGCTGGACCTGGGCGCGCACAGCCAAGAGCCGATTGCCGCTTTTGCGCAGGCGGCGGTTTTCGTGCCCGAGACCTTGAGCGCCATGGAATTGCTCGAGCAGTTCCGGCTGAAAGCGGCACGGCTGCTGTTCGTGGTCGATGAATATGGCGTGGTGCAGGGGCTGCTCACGCCCCGCGACTTGCTCGAGGCGATTACGGGCGAACTGCAATATGGCGCGCAAACCGACGCTTGGGCGACCCAGCGCGAGGATGGCTCTTGGTTGCTTGACGGTGGGATGCCCGTCGATGAAGTCAAGGCCCGTTTGGACTTGGACGAATTACCCGACGAAGACCGGGGCCGCTACAACACCCTGGCCGGCTTACTCATGGCCTTGACCGGGCATTTGCCTAAGCTAGGCGAACGCATCAGCCACCAGGGCTGGGTGTTTGAGGTGATAGACCTCGATGGCCGGCGGGTAGACAAGGTCTTGGCCACGCACCGGCCCTCACCAAAAGCCTAAGGCAGCGGGGCAAAACCGCAGGGGCACGCTGGCAGGGCCCAGGGCCGAGGCAATCGATGGGCTAGCACGCGCGCACCCTTATTTTTTGGGAGTTGGTTTAGAGGACTTGTGCGGACGGACGCGCTGCTACCCGTTCGCGCCACGCTTGCAAGGCCTCGTAACCCAGGTCGGCGGGTTTGAATTTCAAGAGGCCGCGTGCGAACTCCAGCGCGCAAAACGCA
>CANKNK010000195.1 GCA_947483455.1 Comamonadaceae bacterium
CGCTAGTTTGCCGTTCTCCAGGCTGGTGCCTACCTGCAGGTTATTGAGGTATTTGACGTACCCGCCACGCGTAATGATGTTGATCGTGCCGGCGATAGCGCGTGCGCCAGTCTCGGCGGTGGGGGCACGCAGGATCTCAATGCGCTCGACCTGCTCGGGCAAGATGTCCTCAAGGGAGAAACCGCGCGGCGCGCGCTCACCATCGATCATGATTTGCGTGTAACCATTGCCTAAGCCGCGCATGGCGGGTGGCCCGCCGCGCCCCGGTCTACCGCTGCTGACAATACCTGGTAGTCGCTTGAGCAATTCGCCCATAGAGCTATCGCCGTAACGCTCTATCTCCTCGCGGCCTACTATGATTTTTGCTGCGGTGGAAAGCCGTCGCGTGTCGCTCTCCAGATTGGAACGGATTTCCACCGGCTTGAGCACGTTCTGCGCCGGTCTCGCTTTGTCCGACGCCTGCGCCGGCGGCGGACTGCTTTGCGCTCCAGCCTTGTCTTGTGCGCTTTCGGCCGGCGCGGGCGTGACGGGATTTTGCGGCAACTCCTGCGCGCCCAAATGGACTGCTAGCAAGGCTAGCAAACCGAAGTAAAAATAATGATGGTTACGTAGCATGGGTTAGGCGCGCATTAAAGCTTCGATGGCATCGGGCTCGACCGGAACACCTCGGCTAATCAACTCGCAACCATGCGCGGTCACGATGGCGTCATCCTCGATGCGGATTCCGATGTGGTGGAATGGTTCTGGCACACCCGGCGCTGGCCGCACATAGATGCCGGGCTCTATCGTCAACACCATGCCCGGGCGCAAGATACGCGCGGGCCGGTCCACAATCGGCTGGCCGGTCAAGGCGTCCTTTCGAACGCTGCTTTGTCCCAATTCAGAAGGCTCGGTATAGGCGCCACAGTCATGCACATCGCGTCCCAGCCAGTGACCCGTGCGGTGCATATAAAACTGAAAATACGCCCGCTTGTCTATGACGTCCTGCACGGTTCCCACTATGTTTTTGTCAAGCAAGCCTACATCGAGCATGCCCTGCGCCAAAACCGCCACGCTGGCCTCGTGCGGGTCGGTAAAGCGGGCGCCGGCCTGCGTGGCGCCGATGGCCGCCACTTGCGCAGCCAGCACCAGTTCATAGAGCGCACGCTGCGGCCCGGTAAATGTGCCGTCGGCCGGGAAAGTGCGGGTGATGTCCGAGGCATAGCCATCGAGTTCGCAACCGGCGTCGATCAAGACCAGTTCGCCGGGCCGCACCAAGGCCGTGTCCGCCCGGTAGTGCAAGACGCAGGCATTGGCCCCGGCCGCGACGATAGAGGTATAGGCGGGCGACTGCGCGCCATGGCGGCGAAACTCGTGCAATAACTCGGCCTCTAAGTGGTATTCGCATACCTCTTGTCCGGTGCGCAACATGCGCGCGCTGGTTTGCATGGCGCGTATATGGGCTAAGGCGCTGATTTGCCCGGCCCGGCGCATGGTGTCTTGCTCTTGCGTGTCTTTGATCAGGCGCATTTCGTCCAGCACGGTGCATAAGTCCTGCTGCGCGCCAGGGCACAGCGTGCCGTAACGCGTCCGGTCCCGCAGTTGCTGCAACGCATTTTCTATACGGGCTTGCAGGCCATTGTGCGTAGCAAACGGGTACCAGGCGCTGTCGCAGCCATCGAGCAAGGCAGGCAGACGCGTCTCCAATTCGGACACCGCATAGGCCTCGTCCACACCCAGCGCCGCCGGCGCCGCTTGCGGCCCCAGGCGATAACCATCCCAGATTTCACGCTCCAGGTCTTTGGGCTGACAAAACAATATGCTTTTGCCATTGCCCGTGATCACCAGCCAAGCGCCCGGCTCGGCAAAACCGCACAAATAGTGAAAGTAGCTGTCAAAGCGATAGGGGAAATCAGCATCGCGGTTGCGGCGCTGCTCCGGCGCAGTGGGCACGATAGCCAGACCGCGCGGTCCGATTTGGGCGGCCACCCGGGCACGTCGGGTTTGGTAGGGCGTGGAGTTCATAGATGGGAAGGTAGTTCGTTAGAAGAAAGCCCAAGCGCGGCCAGGCGCTCTGGCGTGCCGACATCCGTCCACAGGCCGGTGTACAAACTCGCGCTCACCCGGCCTTGGTCCATGGCCGCGCGCAATAGGGGCGCAAGCGGCGCTTGGACGCCCTGTGCATTGCCCGATGGAATACTGCACCAGGGCGGCGCAAACAAAGCAGCGCGGTACAGCCCGATGGTGCTGTAGGTGTAGCGTGGTGCATGGCTATCGGCGGGCAGGTTCAGTGCCAGAGCAGGTACTGCGCTATCGCTTGCACCCACAGCCGCCAGACCAAAGTCGCCTTGGGGGTTGTGCGCCGGATTGGGCACTAGCCAAATATGGGCCAGTTTGTCACTGGCGGCAAAGTTTGCCACGGCCTGGGCCTCGAACGCAAAGTCGGGCGCATACACATCGCCAGCCAGGACCCAAAAAATCGGGTCGGGGCCCAGGCCCTCGCACAGCAGGGGCAGCGCACGGGCAATACCACCTGCGGTTTCCAGCGCGTGGCCGAAATCGTGTCCTTCGTGGGAATAGCGCAAAGACATAGGCGCTTGTAAGGTGGCATGCTCGGGCCTGTGCTGCGCACCCAAGCGGGGCGCAAACTGCTCGCCTAGCCAGGCGGTATTGATCACCGTGCAGGCCACACCGGCCCGGGCTAGCGCATCCAGATGCCAAAGTGCAAGCGCTTTGCCGCGCACTGGCAGCAAAGGTTTGGGGCAGGTATCGGTGAGCGGGCGCATGCGCTCGCCACGCCCGGCGGCCAGCAGCATGGCGTGCACCGGCGGGGCCATGGGCAAGGACTTAGCGTCCGCCAACGCTGAGCTTGCCAAATACCGACTGCGCCTGCCGCGGCAAACAACGCCAGTAAGCCGGATGTGCGGCGACTTCGCCCTCGAGCGCGGCAGCGGCCTGCCAGCCCCAGCGCGGCTGGTACAAAAATGCGCGCGCCAAGGCAATCAAATCAGCATCACCGGCTTGCAATATGGCCTCGGCCTGCTGCGCCTCGGTAATCAGGCCGACCGCGACGGTCGGCATGCCCACGGCTTTGCGGATGTCCGAGGCAAAGCCAACTTGGTAATTGGGGCCGAGTGCAATTTTTTGCTGCGGGGACACGCCGCCACTGGAGACATGGATAAAGCTGCAGCCCAAGCCCTGCAACTGCCGTGCAAACTCGATGCTTTGGGCCGCATCCCAGCCGCCTTCCACCCAGTCCGAGGCCGATACGCGCAAACCCAGCACGCCGCCATAGGCCTTGCGCACTGCCGCAAATACTTCCAGCGGAAAGCGCATGCGGTTTTCCAGGCTGCCGCCATAGGCGTCAACGCGCTGATTGGCAATCGGGGACAAAAACTCGTGCAGCAGATAGCCATGTGCGCTGTGGATTTCAATCGCATCGACACCCATGGCGTGTGCACGCTGCGCTGCCAGGACAAACGCATCGCGCACCCGGTCTAGGGCGGCGCGATCCATGGCTTGGGGCGGCGGCTCCGCAGGCAATTGGGGCAGCGCCGACGGACCCAGCGTAGGCCAACCGCCCTGCGCGCTGGCAAGCAACTGCCCGCCCGCCCAGGGCACCGCACTGGACGCTTTGCGCCCAGCGTGCGCCAACTGAATGCACACGGCCACCTCGGGCGCCAACTTGCGCGCGCGATGCAAGTGGGTGCGCAAAGCCACTTCGGTGGCCTCGTCCCACAAGCCCAGGCAAGCGGGGGTAATGCGGCCTTCGGGTACCACCGCGGTGGCCTCGATGGTGAACATCGCGGCGCCACTATTGAGCAAATTGCCCCAATGCATTAAATGCCAGTCGTTCGCCTGGCCCTCGGTGGCCGCGTACTGGCACATGGGCGCGACCACGATGCGGTTGGGCAAGACCAGTGCGGCATCCGGGCCACGCAGCGTATAAGGGGAAAACAATGCACTCATGGAATTTGTTAAAAGTGGTATTTGACGCATTTTGCAATGGTTTGCCAAACGCGCGCCTTCTACCCAGGCATCGGCACTGCCCAGCAAGGGCTTGCCAGCCTGGGTATGCGATGGCCGCCAAAATCTGACATAGCGATTGACGCTACAGTTGGCATCCCCCACCCAAAGATACGCTTGAAGCGCTTGCAGAGCCTCAAAATTTGCCAACAACCGCGTCCGCCATGCTGAAAACTTGGACCCGCCTCCTGCTCGCGGCCTGGCTGGTGTTGCACTTCGCAAGTGCGCAATCCGCCAGCGTGCTCGAGCGCCTGCAATGGCAGGGTGCGCGCCATGCAGGCCTCCCCCCACCAGCGGTCGATTCCGCATGGCAAGCGGCGGGCAAAGAGGTGGGACTCGGCTTGGATGCTGGCACCCAGTGGTTGCGTCTGCGCGTAACCACCCACG
>CANKNK010000196.1 GCA_947483455.1 Comamonadaceae bacterium
CCGATCAGCAGGTACTGGGGTAGCAGCGCCTGATCGAGCAACAGAAATTGGGGCACCACCGCCAGCATAAACACAGTGCCTTTGGGATTGACCGCATTAATCATCCAGCCGCGTAGCACCATATCGCGCCGCCGCATCAAGGGAGCATCCGCATCTTGCGCCACCAGTGGGCCCGGCCTTGCGCGCCACTGGGCGATACCCAGCCATGTCAGATAGACCACGCCGGCCCATTTGACGATCAAAAACGCGGTGTTGGATGCCGCTACTACGGCCCCCAAGCCGACCGATACCACCAGCAACTGGGTCCAGATGCCCAGGACCAGGCCGAAGACCGTGAAATAGCCGCGCTTAAATCCGTGGTTGAGCCCAGCGCTCATGGCCGCGACTGCGCCCGGACCCGGAGAAATGCTAATGGCCCAGGCTGCGACAAAAAAAGTCAGCCAGTGTGAAAGGTCCATGTGTATTCATTCCCAAAAAAAATCAGCGGGCCATGTGCTGGCCCGCTGGTACTTGTGTCCGCGCTGCGCTGTGGCAGCTGCGCCTTCACGCGTGCGCGCTATCGGCGCTTCAAAAGTCGCGCGATTATGCGCTTTGCAATGCGGCGATACGCTCTTCGATCGGCGGATGCGTGCTAAACAACTGCCCGATACCACCGGCAATGCCAAAGGCTGCTACGCTCTTGGGCAGTTCGCCCGGTGTCATCCCGCCCAGACGGGCCAGCGCATTGACCATGGGCTGTTTGCGACCCATCAAAGCCGCTGCACCGGCATCGGCACGGAATTCGCGCTGGCGGCTGAACCAGGCGACCACCATGGCGGCGGCAAAGCCCAACACAATATCGAGCACGATCGTGGTGATGACGTAGGCCATGCCCGGGCCACTGCTTTGCTCATCGTTTTTGCGCAAAAAGCTGTCTACGGCGTAGGCGATCACGCGGCTGAGGAAAACCACAAAAGTATTCATCACGCCTTGGATCAGCGTCATGGTCACCATATCGCCATTGGCGATGTGCGCTACTTCGTGGCCGATGACCGCTTCCACTTCTTCGCGCGTCATGCCGGTCAGTAGACCTGTGGATACCGCCACCAGCGCGGAGTCCTTGAAAGCACCGGTCGCAAACGCATTGGGCTCGCCCTCGAAGATGCCGACCTCGGGCATGCCGATGCCTGCTTTTTCAGAAAACTTGCGCACAGTGTCCACAATCCAGGCCTCGTCGGCGTTTTGCGGCTGCTCAATCACCTGCACGTCCGAACTCCACTTGGCCATCGGTTTGCTAATCAGCAGCGAAATAAAGGCGCCACCAAATCCGATCACCAGGGCATAGCCCAGCAGCAGGCCCAGATTCAAGCCGTTGCTGGTGAGGTAGCGGTTCACGCCCAAGAGGCTGGCCACGATACCCAGTACCACCACGATGAGCACATTGGTAAGCACGAGTAAAAGAATGCGTTTCATATCAACTCCAGAGAAAGTGCGCGCGCCGCTCAAACACCGGTTTGGGCTTATCGCACTGCAACACAGGCCTCCATGGTAGGGCTAGGCGGCGAAATTTCAAGTCATAAGCTCCAAGTGCCCAGGCAAATTGCGGGCTTTGAGCAGTTCAGCCGGGCGCGTGGCGTGGTGGACGGAATACCGAAACGTCTCCATAAAAGCCCGGCGCGGCATTGGCCGGCCACCACCCGGGCACGCCCAATACCGGCAAATGGGCAAAAGGTTTATCCGCCAAGGTATCGGCCTGCACATGCGCGCCTAACCACGGGTCCCAATCGCCTTGTGCACCCGTGGGGTTTTGCACGCGATAGACGTGCGCGCAAATCGCCGTGCGCGGTTGTACCAACTTTTCCAGCAGGGCATGCCCGAACAATTGCAAGCGCGCTTCTTGCCACAGAGGACGCAGCGGGCCGAAGAGGGTCTGCCAGTCTTTGCGCACCAAGGCGTCCCACAATACATCGGGCGCGTGCAGCAGCGCGGCGTTTTCGTCAAAAACAGTCAGTGCATCGCGCGCTGCGCCGCGCACGGGTGCGATACCGCTGTGCGCAATTTGCGCGGCCTGCAACTGGTTCAGGCGCTGTTTGGTCTGCGGGAAATGCAGCCAGCACAGACCATTGAAAAAATCATGCAAGCCATCGCGTGTGGGCACTTGCTGCGTGTCGAAAATAAACGATTCATAGGCCTGCCCTGGCGGCAAGGCGAACTGGGGGACAAAGCGCACTGGGCAATGGGGCAGGCTGTCCGCCAGCGCGTTCAGCGCTTGCGCGCAACTGTGCCCCGCCATGATGGCTTCGGCCAGGGGCTGGCCGCGTGCGCGCCATGGCTGCAGCCAGGGCGTATTCCAATCGATCGCTTCTATGCCATGGGCCATGTCAGCATCCCCGTCTAGCCCCGCAGTCGGCGCATGGAAATGCCTAGGCGATACGCCAGTGCAGCATTTCGCCACCGGCCAGCGGTTTCAAGCTGGTGTCCGCAAAGGCGTAGCTGTGCGGCGGGGTCCAGTTTTCCCGGCGCAGCGTGATCAGGCCCGTGTTGCGCGGCAGGCCGTAAAAATCTGGGCCATGAAAACTGGCAAAGGCTTCTAATTTGTCCAGCGCCTGCGCGGCCTCAAAGGCGCTGGCATACAGCTCGATGGCGGCGTGCGCGGTATAGCAACCGGCGCATCCGCTGGCGTGCTCTTTGAGATGGGTGGCATGCGGCGCGCTGTCGGTGCCTAGAAAGAAACGCGGGGAACCCTTGGTAGCCGCATGCACCAAGGACTGGCGGTGGCTTTCCCGTTTGAGCACCGGCAGGCAGTAGTAATGGGGGCGTATGCCGCCGGTAAAAATGGCATTGCGGTTGTAGAGCAAATGGTGCGCGGTGATGCTGGCGGCGATGGCGCCTTGCGCGCCTTGCACATACTGCGCCGCTTCGCGCGTGGTGATGTGTTCAAACACCACTTTGAGCGCTGGAAAATCGCGCCGCAGCGGTATCAACTGGGTATCGATGAATACCGCCTCGCGGTCAAATAGATCGATATCTGGCGAGGTCACTTCGCCATGCACCAAGAGCGGCATGCCTACGCGCTGCATAGCCTCCAGTGTGGCGTAGGTTTTGCGCATATCGGTGACACCGGCATCGCTATTGGTGGTGGCACCCGCGGGGTAAAGCTTGACGCCAACAATGCCCGCTTCCTGTGCGCGCAGGATTTCATCGGGAGGCAATTGGTCCGTCAAGTACAGGGTCATCAATGGCTCAAACGCGCTGTGGCCCGCCGCCGCTGCCGCAGCGCGTATGCGCTCGCGATAGGCCAGCGCCTGCGTAGTGCTGGTGACCGGCGGTTTGAGGTTGGGCATGATGAGTGCACGGGCAAACTGGGCTGCGGTGTGTGGCACCACGGTCTGCAAAGCGGCGCCGTCGCGCACATGCAGATGCCAGTCATCGGGGCGGGTAATCGTGAAGGTCTGGGGGTCGGAGTGTGCGGGCATAAGTCGCTTATTGTCCCAAATCAGGATGTGGCTTGGACAGGTCCGCCGGGTCTGCCGCAGGATTGCGCAGCTGGGCCCGGCTGATGTGCAGACTTTGCAGGATTTCCAGAGCCTGTGTATAGAAGGTGGTGCCCGCCGGGGTAAGTTGTGTCGGGTAGGAGCTGCGGTCCACCAACTCCACGCCAGCCCATGCTTCGAGTGACTGGATGCGCCGCGAAAAAGCCGGTTGCGTCACATGGCGCAATTGTGCTGAGCGGCTAAAGCTGCGCGTCTCGGCCAGCGATATGAAGTCTTCCAGCCATTTGGTGTCCATTGCCTGGTGCTGCCTTGGAGGTTCTGCGCTTAAGCGCTGCTTTGTTGCAGCGCCCACATGGCGGCGTAACGCCCTTGCTGTTGCAACAAAGCCTGGTGGGTACCGCGCTCGACAATGCGGCCGCTGTCCATCACCAAAATTTCATAGGCATCGACGACAGTGGACAGTCGGTGCGCTATCACCAGCGTGGTCTTGCTTTGTGCGATGCGTTGCAGCTCGGCCTGGATGGCGCGTTCATTGGCCGAATCCAGCGCGCTGGTGGCTTCGTCAAACACCAAAATGGGTGGATTTTTCAGTAGCGTGCGTGCGATGGCCACCCGCTGTTTTTCCCCGCCCGAGAGTTTGAGGCCACGCTCGCCCACCATGGTGGCATAGCCTGCCGGGGTGCTGGCAATGAAGTCATCGATATGCGCGGAGCGCGCGGCTTCCTGCACCTGGGCCAGCGAGCTGCCGGGGCGGCCATAGGCGATGTTGTATTCCACGGTGTCGTTAAACAGCACGGTGTCTTGCGGCACGATGCCGATGGCGGCGCGCAAACTGGTTTGCGTCAGGCTTTGGATGTTTTGCCCGGCAATAGAGATGCCGCCTTGCTGGACATCGTAAAAACGGTACAGCA
>CANKNK010000197.1 GCA_947483455.1 Comamonadaceae bacterium
CTGCCCGAAGCACCCATGAACTGGCTCGGCGCCAATGTGCTGCCTATGGAAGTGCTGGTGGTCTTTGGTGCCATTGCCATGATGCTAGGCGTGGAATTTTTCAACCGCAAAACCATTTACGGCAAAGCCGTGGTCGCCACCTTCAATGACCGCGACGCGGCCAAGCTGATGGGCATCAATACGGGCCTGGTCATAACCTTTTCTTACGCTTTGTCATCGGCCACCGCCGGTTTTGCAGGCGCTTTGATTGCACCTTTGACCTTAACCGGTGCGACCATGGGCGCGGTGCTGGGCCTCAAAGCCTTTGCCGTGGCCATCATCGGCGGCCTGACCAGCGGACTGGGCATTATTGTGGGCGGCATTATTTTGGGTGTCGCCGAAACCACTACTGGTTTTTATATTTCCACCGGCTACAAAGATGTGCCCGGTCTGGTGCTCTTGTTGCTGGTGTTGGCCTTTAAGCCAGCGGGCTTGTTCGGCAAAACAGCGATCAAGAAAGTCTGACCATGAGCCGCAGTTTCATACTCTCTTTGATCCTTGGGTTTGCGCTGCTAGCCGCAGCGCCGCTGTACACCGCCAACCCGTATTACATCCACATGATCGGCACGATCATGATTTACGCCATCTTGCTGTTCGGCCTGGACATCGTGGTGGGCTATACCGGCCAGGTGTCCTTGGGCCACGCCGGTTTATTCGGTGTGGGTTCGTACACCGCCGGGGTGATGTTTATGAAGCTGGGGGCGCCGCTGTGGCTGATCATCCCGGCCAGCGTGGGCATTACGGCAGCTTTTGGCGCTTTGCTGGCCCTGCCTGCTTTGCGCGTCACCGGGCCGTATTTGGCCATGGTGACCCTGGCCTTTGGCACCATCATCCAGATTCTGATCAACGAGATGACCTTCCTCACCGAAGGCCCGCTGGGCATCAAAGTGCCCAAGCCTGATTTGTTTGGCACCAAGCTCACAGAGCATGGTTTTTACTGGCTGGTGCTGGTCTTGATGGGCTTGTCCTTGGTGGTGGTGGACCGCATTTTGCGTTCTCAACTGGGGCGCGCCTTTGAAGCCTTGCGCGGTAGCCCGGTAGCCTCGGACTGTATGGGCGTGTCGGTGTACCGCTACAAGGTTTATGCCTTTGTGATCAGCGCCGGTTTTGCCGGTCTGGCCGGTTGCCTGTATGCCTATTCCGAGCAATACATCTCGCCCAATACCTATAACTTTGAATTGACGGTTTTGTTTTTACTGGCCGTCATCATGGGCGGTCGAAAAACCCGTTCCGGCGCGCTGCTGGGTGCGGCCATCATCGTGATTTTGCCCAAGCTACTGGACGACTTGGAAATGTTCCGCCAAGTCTCTTCGGGTTTGGCGGTGCTCATGCTGATTGGTGCCATCATTGGCGTGGCCCGAAAAATCACGACCGTACGCACCATGGCGATTCCTGTGGTCGGCACAATTGCCCTGGCAGCGTTCTCCTTTTGGCTGCAATCCATCACCGACTGGCGCTTGAGCATTTTCGGCCTGATGATTTTGTTTGTGGTGTATTACCTGCAAGACGGCATCGTCGGCTTTTTCCGTAAATTGTTCAGTGGTAAGAGCGCACGCAGCGCGGCCTATCTGGCACCTGCCGATGCGAAAGATGCCATCCATACAGCATCCAATGCCCAGCACCGTGCCGATGGCAGCGATTTGCTAGTGGCCAAAGGCGTGTTGATGCAGTTTGGCGGCCTCAAGGCCTTGAACGATGTAGACCTGGTCGTCAAGCGCGGCACCATCCATGGCCTCATTGGCCCCAATGGCTCTGGTAAGAGCACCATGATGAATGTGCTGACCGGCATCTATGTGCCCACCGCCGGGGAGATCGAGTTTTCGGGCGCCACCTTGGTGGATCGCACCTCGTCGGACATCGCTTTGTCAGGCATTGCGCGCACTTTCCAAAACGTACAGTTGTTCGGTGAAATGACCGCGCTGCAAAACGTACAGGTCGGTTTGCACCACACCTTTAACAGCAATTTGTTCGACGTGGCCTTGAACACGCCGCGCTACCAGCGCGAGGACTCTGATGCCATCGAACGCGGCATGGGCCTTCTGCACTTTGTCGGTCTGGCCGACCTGGCTACTGAAGAGGCGCGCAACCTGCCCTACGGCAAACAGCGCCTGCTGGAAATTGCCCGCGCACTGGCGCTAGATCCACAGCTATTATTGTTAGACGAGCCTGCCGCTGGCTTGACCGCGCCCGACATCAAGGAACTGATCGCCATCATCCGCAAGATTCGCGACCATGGCATCACGGTCATCTTGATCGAACACCACATGGATGTAGTGATGACCGTCTGCGACTCGGTGTCGGTGCTAGATTTTGGGCAAAAAATTGCCGAAGGCAAGCCCGCACAAGTGCAGGCCGATGAAAAAGTGATCGAAGCCTATCTGGGCGCTCCCGCCGCTTGAACGCACAGGACTATTGTTTATGTTGAGCATTAAAAATCTGGAAGCCGGTTACGGCAAAGTGCAAGTCCTGCATGGAATTTCGATGGAAGTTCCCAAAGGCAAAGTGGTGACGCTGATCGGCTCCAACGGCGCCGGTAAGACCACCACCATGCGTGCTATCTCCGGCATGATCAGTCCGAGCGCGGGGGAAATCAGCCTCAACGGCACGCGCACCGATGGCATGGAGTCTTTCACCATCGCTAAGCTGGGCCTGGCCCACTCGCCAGAAGGCCGCCGCGTGTTTGCCACCATGTCGGTCACCGACAACCTGATCCTGGGCGCCTTCCCACGCCTGACGGGCAGCCGACCCAAGGGCGATGTCAACGGCGACCTGGAACGCGCCATGGATTTGTTCCCGCGCCTGAAAGAGCGGCGTACCCAACTGGCCGGCACCTTGTCGGGCGGCGAGCAACAAATGCTGGCTATGGCGCGCGCAGTGATGCTCAATCCCGAGATTGTGCTGTTGGACGAACCCTCGATGGGTTTGGCGCCTATCTTGGTGGAAGAGGTGTTTCGTATCATCGCCGACCTCAAGTCACGCGGTGTGACGATGTTGCTAGTGGAGCAATTCGCTGCCGCTGCATTGAAGGTGGCTGATTACGGATACGTGCTTGAGAATGGCCGCATTTCCGTACATGGCCCGGCCGCGCAGTTGCAAGACGACCCGGCGGTAAAAGCTGCTTATTTGGGTGGTGGGCACTAGAGGGCTATAAACCTTTACAGGCGATAAGGCTTTGCTGAAGGGGTACTGAACCCGCGCGGCGGCAGCGGCAGGCGGGGTTCCTCACAACGCAGGCTGATCGTTCGTCACCCCGCCTGTCGCTACCACCGCGCTGCGAAGTGCCTTATTGGTGCGCAACCCTAGCTTAGTAGCCAAGCACTTCAGGGTAAGCCTGATGCAAGCACGCCCCGTTGGCAGGTACACCACTTCGCAGAGTCCGCGCAGGCCGGGGCAGGGCGACGAACGATTAGCCTCGCGTTGCGAGGAGCCCGGCCCCGGCCTGCGCGGACTCGGGTTCAGACGCAAGGACCGCGTTAGAAAGTTAGAACAACCGCATACGCCTTTAAACGCCAAAAAAAGAAGGTGAAATTGCCTTCAGGCCTTCAACACACTCGATTGATAAGTCGCACGCGCCAGCCATGCTGGATTGATCTCCACACCCCAGCCGGGCTGGGCAGGTATTTGTACCTTGCCACCCTGAACCGCATACGGATCGCCCAAAAACAGGTCTTGCTGCCAAGGGTAATAGTCTGGCCCTTCGATGGACAACTCTAGGTATTTGCCTGCATTGGGAATCGCGCCCAGCAAATGCATGGTGCACAGGGTGACCAAGGATAAATTGGCGCTATGCGGTGTACAGGCGATACCCCGCTCGGCGGCCATGCGGGCGACAGCCAGGGTGCGCGTTAGGCCGCCCATGTACATCACATCGGGCTGCACAATATCCACGACCTGTTGGTCCATCATGCGCTGCCAGGTAGGCAAATCCCAGTCCTGCTCGCCGCCGGTCACCTCCAGCGACAAGGTCTGCGTGACCTGGCGCGTTTGCTCAAACTCCCAATACGGGCAGGGCTCTTCAAAATGGCTGATGCCTTCAGCTTCGAGCATGCGACCCACTTCAATAGCGCGCGCTGGCGAGAACCCGCTATTGGCATCGACCAGTTTGGCCACGCCATCGCCCAAGGCACGCGCCACGACCGGCACCACCGCTTCAGTGCGGCCTGGCCACTCGTCGACATCGCGCCCGCATTCGGCGGCCACGCGCCACTTGAAAGCGTCAAAACCCAAGTCGTCGCGCAGCTTCACCATACGCGCCGCTTCGTCTTGCGGTGTGATATCGCGCTTCATGGAAGAGGCATAGGCGCGCAAGGCCTTGGGTTGACCGCCGAGCAATTCCA